>NZ_JBEXSH010000949.1:0-3346 GCF_040613555.1 Streptomyces sp. NPDC006265 | reverse complement strand
GTTCTTGAACAGTGAGTCGTGGGTGGGGTCGCTGCCGGCAGGCTCCGGGCCGCCGCCGTCGGTGCGCGCGACGGCGGGCTCGTGCACCTGGATCTCAGCCACGGGACTGTCCCAGCCCTCCCGCTGTCGGCCTGTTTTCGGGCAGTCCTCCCGGCGCCTGGACGGGCTGCGCCCCGGACCGCTCCAGCACCTCGACGACCGTCCGCGCCCGCAGCGGGTCCACGGGCAGTGCGTGCCGCGCGAACCAGCGGGCCGCCGCGGGGGCCGGTGAGAGGTCGGTGAACTCCGCACCGGCGTAGTCGTCCAGGGGCGGGTCGTAGAGGTAGCCGACGACGATGCCCTGCCGTGCCAGCGCCGCGATCGCCGCGTCCCGGTCGGCCACGAACAGCGGGACGCGGAACAGCGGCTGCGTCCCGTGGCCGTCACGCGGCTTGGCCCAGGGCGTGGACAGCAGCAACTCCGTGCCCGCCCGGCAGGCGTCCAGCACCTCGTCCAACCGGTCGAGCTTGTGCCCGATGCGCCGCAGCCGCAGCCGGCCGGGCGCCAGACGGTAGTCGTGCATGTCGACGCGCACCCACGGGTGGTGGGCGTCGAGCCCGGGCATCTCGCGGGCGGCGAGGGCGAGTTCGTCCGGGCGCAGCGGCATCCGGATCTCCTCGCGGTCCGCCATCCCCAGCAGCCGGATCGCGGCCCAGGCGGCACGCCGCAGCCGCAGCCCGCGAACCGTCGCCTCCGCGTACGGCCGGACCAGGTAGGCGAGTTCGGCGCTCGTCCGGCGCGGCGCGAGCAGTCCCGTACAGGTCTTCTCCACCGCCTCCCGTAATCCGGAATCCGCGAGCGAGAGCATGCCTCCGGCCTTCGCCCCGACGTGCTTGGACAGGCTGAACACGGAGGCCTCGCCCCAGGCCCCGACCGGCCGGTCACCCACCCGGCTGCCGATCGCATGCGCCCCGTCCTCGAACAGCGGGATCCCCAGCGCGTCGCACTTCTGTCTGAGGCGCGGCGCCGGGTCCGGGTTCCCGTACAGGTTCGTCGTGAGCACGGCCGACACCGAGCCCCACACCTCGTCCGGCACGGCATCGATGTCGATGGACGCGTCGAGCGGGTTCAACGGCGCCTGCACCGGGCGCAGTCCGGCCGCGAGCACGACGAAGAAGATCACGTCGTCGTTGACCGGCGACATCAGCACGCGTCCGCCGGGCGGGCACCAGTGGCGCAGCGCCACGTACAGCCCGAAACGGCACGACGGTACGTACACACATTCCCGGCCGAGCCGGACGCGCATGGTCTCTTCCAGCCGCTTCGGCTGTGCACCACGCCGCACCGGACCCGGACCGGCCTCCCCTATGGCCATCCGCCCCCCAGATGTGCCGTGGGAAAGCCCCCTCCCCGAGGCCTTCCGGCACCCGCCCAGAGTCGCCCCGTTCGCACCGCTCCGTCAAGATTGCGTCGCGTCCTGTGGATAACTTCCGGCACGTACGAATGTGGCGTCCCGTCCGGCCCGCCGGAGTCGCCCCGTCCGGTCCCACCTGGACCCACCTTGACCCACCTGCCCCGTTCGTCCCTCTCCACCTCCTCGGACTCTGCCCAGGACCGGCGCGTCACCCGTAACGTGTGGCACGACCACGAATACGTGGCGACGACATGGCACACCCGAAAGCGAGGCAGCACCCGATGCCCCCCTTCGATGTCCCCGAGGGCGACCCCTTCGGCCCGCACAATCTGCCGTACGGCGTGTTCTCCCTGCCCGGCTCGTCCCACCGGACCGTGGGCGTCCGGCTCGGCGACCATGTGCTGGACGCGGGCGCCGCGGCCCACGCGCTCGGCTCTCCGTACGCCTCCCTGCTCGCCCGGCCGACCCTCAACCCGCTGCTGGCCGCCGGCCGCACGGCCTGGTCGGACGTGCGCCGGGCGCTGACCGCCTGGGTGACCGTGCCGTCCCACCGCGAGACCGTCGCACCGCTGTTCCACCCCCTGTCGTCGGTGGACCTGCACCTGCCGTTCGAGGTCGCGGACTACGTCGACTTCTACGCCTCCGAGAACCACGCCCGGAACGTCGGACAGATCTTCCGGCCCGACGCGGAGGACTCCCTCACCCCCAACTGGAAGCACCTGCCCATCGGCTACCACGGCCGCTCCGGCACGGTCGTCGTCTCCGGCACGGAGATCGCACGGCCGTCCGGCCAGCGCAAGGCCCCCACGGATGCCGCTCCCGTCTTCGGCCCGTCCGTCCGCCTGGACATCGAGGCCGAGGTCGGTTTCGTCGTCGGCGTGCCGTCCCGGATGGGCGCGCCGGTGGCCCTCGGCGACTTCCGCGAGCACGTGTTCGGGCTGTGTCTCCTCAACGACTGGTCCGCCCGCGACGTCCAGGCCTGGGAGTACGTGCCTCTCGGCCCGTTCCTCGGCAAGTCCTTCGCCACGTCGGTGTCGGCGTGGATCACCCCGCTGGACGCCCTGGAGGAGGCCCTCGTGCCGCCCCCGGCCCGGACGCACGAGCTGCTGCCGTACCTGGACGACAGCGACGAGGAACCCGGCGGTTACGACCTGCGGATCAGCGTCGCCGTCAACGGTCACGTCGTCTCCGAGCCGCCCTTCTCCACCATGTACTGGACGGCCGCCCAGCAGCTGGCCCACATGACCGTCAACGGCGCCTCCCTGCGCACCGGCGACCTCTACGGCTCCGGCACGGTCAGCGGCCCGGCGGAACACGAGCGCGGCTCCCTGCTGGAGCTGACCTGGAACGGCCGCGAGCCCCTCGACCTCCCCGACGGCAAGCGGACGTTCCTGGAGGACGGTGACGAGGTGACCCTCTCGGCCTGGGCCCCGGGGCCGCACGGCACTCGGGTGGGGCTGGCCGAGGTGACCGGGCGAGTGGTCCAGGGCTGACGCGAGTCGGCCGGGGTCCGGCCGACGGTCGCCCCTGCGGTCCCTTCCGTTGTCGTTCGGCCCCTGACGCACACCGCCCGGCCCGTCATACTGGGCGCAGGGCGGTGTGCCCGCGCCTACGTCACGCTCGCCGTGGCCATCGGTGCGCACGGCGACCGCCCTCCCCCGCACCACCCGTGTCCGCCCCTCTTCCGACGAGGAACCGGAGCCCGTGGCCATGACCGTCTGCCTGCTCCTGCTGAGCGTCGTCGCCGTGACGGCCGCCGTCCCCGTTCCCCGGGCGCTGACCCGGGCCGCGTGGCCCGAGCGGGACCCGGTGGTCGCGCTGTGGGTCTGGCAGTGCCTGGTCGCCACCGTCCTGCTGGCCTGCGTGACGGCGCTCTCCCTGGGAGCCGCCGCCGTCTTCGGCACGGTCCGCGCCCAACTGTTCGCGGGTGGTGGGGGCAAGGCCACCGGTGAC
>NZ_JBEXSH010000948.1:0-3347 GCF_040613555.1 Streptomyces sp. NPDC006265 | reverse complement strand
CGGACTGCTTCGCGGGCCTCGTCGGTGGCCTCACGGACGCGGCCGTCTCCGCGGTCGAGGCGCACGACCGGGCGGCCCTGCGCCAGCACGCGGGTCTTTTCCGGCAGAGCCCCGGTCAGCGGCAGGCCGATCACCTTCACCCGGCCGTCGAGCATCCGGCGCAGTTCCTCACTCGCCGGGTCGTCGCCCACGCCGGTGATCAGGGTGACGTCCCGGCCGTCGCGGGCGGCGAGGCAGGCCGCGAGGGCGGCGCCGCCGGGCCGCGCCCGCCGCGTGTGCTCCGCGACGACCGGTACGGGCGCGTCGGGGGCGAGCCGGTCGGCGGTACCGGTGAGGTCGCGGTCGAGCAGGGCGTCGCCGACCACGACGAGGGCGGACCTGCTGGAACCAGAACCTGGCATGGTCACCTCCCGTTCCTCTCCGCTGCCGCCCTCTCCACGGCCGCGTCGAACGCCTCGCACACCATGTGCACCGCCACCAGGTGGAGTTCCTGGACGGTCGCGGTGGAGGAGCCCGACACGCACAGCGCCTCGTCGCCGCAGGCCACCAGAGGGTTGGGGGCCGGGCCGGTCAGCGCCCACACGGTCAGGCCCGCCGCGCGTCCGGAGTCGGCGGCGGCCAGCAGGTTCGCGCTGGCGCCGGAGGTGGACAGCAGCAGCAGGATGTCGCCGGGCCGGCCGTGGGCGCGGACCTGGCGGGCGAACACCTCGTCCACGCCGTAGTCATTGGCGATGGCGGTGGTGGAGGAGGTGTCGGCGTGCAGTGCGATCGCGGAGAACGGCGGGCGGTCGTCGCGGTAGCGGCCGACGAGTTCGGCGGTCAGGTGCTGGGCCTGGGCCGCGCTGCCGCCGTTCCCGGCGGCCAGCAGTCGCCCGCCGCCGCTGAGGACTGCGGCCAGTCGCTCGCCCCACCGCTCGGTCAGATGGGCTCGTTCCCGGAACCGGACCAGGGCGTCGAGCAGTTCGTCACAGTGCGCGGTGACGGACGATTCGGCGTGGGTGCTCATCAGGCGACCTCCGTACGCAGTTCATGGCCCAGTGCCGTCTGCCTGTAGACCTGTTCCACTCCGTCCGCGACGCGCCGCCAGGTGTAGCGGGCGAGCACACGCTCGCGGCCGGCCACGCCGAAGCGGTTACGGCTGCGCTCGTGTCCGAGCAGGTGGCGGACGGCGTGGGCGATCGCCGGGGTGTCGTCCGGCGGCACGAGCCGTCCGGTGCGTCCGTCGGCGACGGTGTCCCGGTGGCCACCGACGGCGGTGGCGACGACGGGTGTTCCGCAGGCCATGGCCTCCAGCGGGACGATGCCGAAGGGCTCGTACACGGGAGTGCACAGGACCAGGTCCGCGCCGGCCATGAGCGCCGGCATCCGGCGCGGGTCGACGGCGCCGAGCAGGCGCACCCGGTCGGCCACGCCCTGCTCCTCGGCCAGTCGCAGCAGCCGTCGGGCCTCGGGATCGGCGTGCAGCCGCTCGGAGGGCGGGCCGCCGGCGATGAGGAGTTCGGTGTCCGGGATCCGGGTGAGGGCGCGGATCGCCTGGTCGTAGCCCTTGCGGGGGACCAGCCGGCCGCAGGCGAGCAGCCGGTGCTGCTGCCTCCGCCCGGGGGCGTCGGCAGTGTCCGCCCCGGGGTGGAAGTGGTCGGCGTCGACGCCGCACGGCACCACGGACACCCGGCCGGAGGACACCCCCATGGCGGCGAGCTCCTGAACCTCGTCGGTGCAGGTCGCCAGGACCCGCTCACAGGTGCGCCCGATCTGGCGTTCGATGCCGACGCGTTCGATCGGGCTGGTGTCGTCCCGGCCCTGGTGGCGTCGCTTGACGGCGCCCAGGGCGTGGAACGTCTGGATGACCGGGATGCCGTGCGAGTGGGCGCCGATCTGGGAGGCCATGCCGGACATCCAGAAGTGGGCGTGCACCACATCGGGCCGCTGGCGGCGCCAGGCCCGGGTCAGGTGGACGGCGAAGGCCGGCATGTGCTCGAACAGGGCGTCCTTGGGAATCACCTCGGGCGGCCCGGCCGGCACGTGCTCGACGACGGCGCCGCCGGGCAGCGGCACCCGGTCGGGCAGGTCGGCGGAGTCACGTCGGGTGTAGACGGTGACGTCGTGGCCTCGGCGCGCCAACTCCTCCGAGAGGCGGGCCACATACACGTTCTGGCCGCCGGCGTCGACTCCGCCGAGCGCGGCGAGCGGACTCGCGTGCTCGGACACCATGGCGATCCTCATCGGGTCACCTCCTTCAGCAGCCGCTCCCAGTCGTCCAGGAAGCGGGACAGTCCGTAGCGGGCGAGCGCCGCCGCGCGTGCTCCCTCGCCGACCGTGCGGGCGTGCAGCGGGTCGGCGACGAAGTCGCGGACGGCATCGGTCAGTACATCGATGCGGTTGGAGACCACTCCGGCGCCAGGGGGCACCGCCTCGGTGACCTCGGTGGTGGCGAGGGCGACCACGGGCATGCCGAGGTGCATGGCCTCCAGCAGGGACAGGCCGAGGGAGGTCCAGCGGACCGGGTGGAGGTAGAGGCGGCGCCTGGCCATCGCCGAGTGCAGCTCGCGCTGGACGAGTTCGTGCGAACGGCAGCGCCCGTGCGGCAGGCCGAGGTGGTCGGCGAGGCCGTCGGTCTTCATGCCGAAGACGTCCAGCGGGGCAGCTTCGGCGAACGTCGGCAGCAGGTCGGTGCCGGTGGTACGGCCGCGCCGGATCGGCTCGTTGACGGCGACGGCCGCGTGTGGGATCTCGCCGGTCCACAGGGGGCCGGGGTCGACGATGCCGTGTTCGATGACGGTGGTGTCGGTGCTCCCGGCGTCCCACATCAGGCGGTTGAAGTGGGTGACGTGGACCAGCGGCACTCCGGGCAGGTCCGCGGCCGGGTGCCGGGTGTCCGGTACTCCCGGGGAGCCGTGGGGGGCGTTGTGCTCCAGGTACACCATGGGCGGGCGCCGGCCCAGCCACTGCTCCACGAGGGCGTACTCGTGCGGGCGTTGCAGGATCACCACGTCGATGTCCGCGTCCCGCAGCCGCTCCGGCGGGAGCTCGATCACGTTGTCCGGCCAGTCGAAGGTGCGGGCACGGCCGAGACCGTCGGGCCCGCGGTCCGGGGTGACCGGGACGACGTAGGTTTGCGGGCCCTGCACGAAGGCCGTGGTCCACGACCCGTGCACGTGCCAGATCAGGATCCTCATTCCGCGACCACCTTCTCCACGGCGACCACCACGTCCTCCGCGGTGACCGACTCCAGGCACGGATGGCCGGGCACCGGGCAGTTCCGGGCGGTCTGCTGGGCGATCTGCGCCGCGCCCTCGACGCGCACGAGGTGCATCTGCACTACCAGCCCAAGGTCCGCTTCGACGGTC
>NZ_JBEXSH010000947.1:0-3347 GCF_040613555.1 Streptomyces sp. NPDC006265 | reverse complement strand
GGACGCCAGGACGCGCGAGCTGGTACGCCGCTACACCGACGCCAGCGTGGCCACGGACATCGACCGGCTCACCACACTGCTGCGCGAGGACGTCCGCTGCTCGATGCCGCCCACGCCGGGCCTGTACATCGGCCGCGACACGGTGGTGAACGACTGGATCACAAGCGGCTTCGAGGACATGAAGGGCCTGCGTGCCGTCTTCACCTCCGTGAACCGGCAGCCCGCTCTCGCCTTCTACCTCTGGCGGAAGCAGGAGGGCGCGTACCTGCCGCTGACGATCGACGTCCTGCGCGTCACCGGTGGGTTGATCACCGAGATCATCACGTTCCACGACGACCGGTTCGAGCGGCTCGGTCTGCCGGAGCGCCTTCCGGCGGAGGGCACGGAGTAGTCCTCTGGACGAGAGGATCACCCTGGGGCACCGAGCCCTGAGGGTTGCCGCCGTCGGAGGACGTACTCAGAGTACGCCCACCAGCACGATCACGAGGGCGGGCAGTGTGAGGAAGACGGTGCCGAGGTAGACGGCGAGGACCCACCGGTGCGCGGAGGCGATGCGGGCGAGGCTCTCGGCGAAGAACACCCCATGCCTGTCGCCATGGCGAGGTATGGGTTGCGACCGACGGCCTTGACCAGAATGTCGCGGGCCCGGCCGACCATGAGCAGCTTGAGTGGCTTCCCCAGGTAACGGACGGCGACAAGGATCAGAGCGGCGTCGATCACAATTGTGAACAGCGGCCCGAGCGTACTGCTGACATGTGGGGTCGGGAAGAAGATCAGCGGCGCGAGCCAGTTGGAGAAGTCGTGGACGGTCGAGACGCCGAGCGCCCTGCGGAACTCTGTGCGGTTGCCGATGAAGGTCAGTGCGACCAGGCTCGTCGTCACGGTGGTGCCGAGGTTCGCGGCCGGAATGAGGGGGATCGAGCCCTCGATGGGCAACGCGCCCGACCCTCATGGATCAAGGCTACGAGCTCCTGACCAGGGGCGCGCGTGGCTGAGCGCCGTACGTGTGGTCGTATACGGCAAGGTCCTCCGGTGCTTTCACCGTGCCACCGCCGGGGTCGGGCCGAAAGCGTCGGCAAGACTGGTCAGGATGGAGCCGGACCAACTGCTCTCCCCGAACACGCTGACCGGCATGGCGAGCACGCCGCACTCGCGCTGGAGCGTCTCCGCCGGTATCTCAACCGGGAAGAAGTAGTTGCCGGGACACGTGCGGCTCGCCGTGGGAATCTCTTCGAGCACTTCGTACGGCAACCGTTCGAACAGCCGCTCGGCCCGTGCGGCCAGTTCGTCGACGACCTGCCGGGGCACGTCGCTGTGCTCGGCCAGCAGACGGTCGGCGAGCCTCAGCTGTGCCGACGTCGGCGGATCACCCCGGAACGCTTCGGCCAATCCGGCGTGCGCCGGACCCAGCAGGACCACGCCGAAGGTGCGTGGCCACAACCATCCCTTGGTGACCGAATGCAGCAGGACCGCACCACCGGTGTCCAGCAATCGCCGGGTGCCGGCAGCGAACGGGGTTCCCAGGTCGTAGACGCTGTCGATCAGCAGGCGGCGGCGTGGCGATTCCCGCAACCACGACATCACCGCGTCGCACTCGGCATCGGACAGGTAGCGTCCGAGCGGCTTGCTGGGGTTGGCGAGCAGCAGGTACTCGGGCCGATGGTCCGCCGGAGACCTCGGCAGGGCAGGTGCCGGGAGCGTCGGGTAGGACGCAGGCGCCAGGCCCGCAGCGCGGGCCAGCTCGAGGTAGACCGGGTACACGTCGCTGGGCAGCCACAACCGCGCTTGCGTGGTGCGCAGCCAGTGGAACACCACACCGAGGCCGTGCCGGACCCCTCGACAGACCATGGCGTGGCCGGACCACTCTTCCGGCAGCTCGAAGCGCCGCAGCCAGGCACGGGCGAGATCGCACCGGTGCACCGTACTCATGCCGGTCGGCGGTTCCGGTCGCATCGGCGCAAGTGCCCGGTACACGTTGGTCTCGGCAGCGTCCAAGAGCGACGACGAAGCACTGAGTTGGCGCTGCCGGAATTCCTGGAACTCGCCGAACCTCATGCCGTGGCGCCTTCCGGCACGATCTCGCTGGCCCGGTCCTCCAGGGAGGCGTAGCAGCGGCCGTCGGCCATGACGTTCCAGCTGCGTGCGATCCCGTTGATGCGTTCCCAGAGCAGGCTGGGTTCGGTGTAAGCGGCGATCCGCATCGGCCGTCCGTCCCAGCTGCCCTGGTAGACCGGGGCGCCCCAGGGCAGGCGGCTCGCCAGTTCGAAGCCGTGCCGCTCGGCGAACCGGGTGACGAGAGACAGCGAAACCTGGTGCTCCCGGCTCCAGACGTTGGCGGCGCGGTCGAAGTAGAGCGACTCAGTGCTGGTGGAAACGTAGAGTTCTTTGAAGCAGACTTCCTCGACACCGAGAGCCGCGGCCCACGACACGTAGTCGGCGACCCCGGCCGCGTCGGCGACGCCGCCGTGCTGGAGCACGCAGATCAGCCTCATCCGCAACCCGGGCCAGCGGTCACGTTCCACGCGCCAGGTGTCGATCACAGAGCTCACCGGTGTACGCAGCATCATCAGCCGCTCGCTGACGGCGTCGTCGTGATGATGCCGGGAGACCGCCAGCACGCTCAGGCCCGCGGCGCTCAGGGCTGCGAGGCGGCCGGCCCGGTCGGCGTGCCGGCCCTTCGTCAGGGTGTGCGCGTTGGTGATCAGGACGACCTTGGGGAAGGCCGCCGAGCAGGCGGACACCAGCCGCAACTGCTGTTCGAAGGGTATGAGCGTGGGCTCCCCGCCGCCGGTGATCACTGCGCGCTCGGCCCCCGCCGCACTGGCGCGCTCCAGCCAGTGGGCGACGGCGTCCCACGGGACCCGTGCAGGCGCTTGGTCGCTGGATATCGAAGCCGAGGAGAAGCAGAACGAACACCGGGCTTGGCAGGCGGAGGCGACCGGCAGAAGCGAAACCGAGCGCGGTCGCATGTCGGCATAGCTGCGCTGCGCCGATCCGTGCAGCTCCAAGGAGGCCGCCATCGCATCCTCGACGGTTGTCGGACGCAGAGTGAACTCGTCGCCCGCTCGGTCGAGTTCGTGGACTGCTGACAACCGGATGCGAGCCTTGTGCAGTTCCATGCCGAGGCTGGTCGACATGTTGGGTACCAGTTCGTCGGGGTCCACCATGGTTTCCAGCACGAGCAGCCGGTCGCCCGGAATGGCCAGACGGTCCAGCAAGCGTCGCGCCTTGCCGATGCCGATCCCCAACTCCGCACGGGCCAGCAGGTGGAACCGGTCGGGATAGGTGCTCTCTGAACCGCCCCGGCTCAAATAGAGACTCGGTTTCATGAAAGGATCGAGTCATGG
>NZ_JBEXSH010000946.1:0-3358 GCF_040613555.1 Streptomyces sp. NPDC006265 | reverse complement strand
ACGACGAACAGGGTGCGCTGCGAGATCTTCTGCGCGAGGACACCGGTGACGGCGGGCATCACCAGGAGGCCACCGAGGCGATGAAGGCGCCGCTCGGGCTGAAGGTCAGCAAGCCCAAGAACGGCTGCATCACGGCGGTCAAGGGCGCGGGCTTCTTCTGTGACTACGTGCGCGAGGTCTTCCTGACCGACCCGGTCTTCGGCAAGACAAAGGAGCAGCGCGCGAAGGTCTGGAACCAGGGCGGCCTCACCATCCGCACCACCATGGACCCGCAGGCCCAGGACGCGGCGCAGCGGTCCATCAAGGAGCACGTCTACAAGAGCGACGAGGTGGCAACCGCCGTCTCCCTCGTCCAGCCCGGCACCGGCAAGATCCTCGCCATGGGCCAGTCGCGTCCGTACGGCTTCAAGAAGAACGAGACGCAGATCAACCTCTCCGTCGACCAGTCGATGGGCGGCGGCATGGGCTACCAGCCCGGTTCGACGTTCAAGCCGATCGTGGCCGCCGCGGCCCTCGAGGACGGCATGCCGGCGAACAAGGTGTACCCGTCGCCGTACCGGATGGCGTACCCGAGCCCGGTCTCGGCCTGTAAGGACAAGCGGTGGGTGAACGACCCCCACAACCCGGCGAAGCTCCAGAACGAGAACTCCTCCGAGGTCGGCCCGTACGACATGCGGGAGGCGACCGCCAAGTCGGTCAACACCTACTACGTGCAGATGATCAGCGACATCGGCATCTGCCCGGTGACGACGATGGCGAAGAAGATGGGCGTCGTGCGGGCCGACGGCGACAAGATGCCCCAGGTGCCCTCCATCGCCCTCGGCACCCAGGAGATGTCCCCGCTGACCATGGCGAACGCGTACGCGACCTTCGCCTCGCGCGGCATGCACTGCACGCTGGTCGCCATAGAGTCGGTCAGCCGGCGGGTCGGTGACAAGACCACCTCGCTCCAGGTCCCGAAGTCGACCTGCTCGCGCGCGATGTCGGAGAACACCGCGGACACCATCAACACGCTGCTGAAGGGCGTCGTCGAGGACGGCACGGGCAAGAAGGCCGGCCTCGGCAGCCGCCCCAGCGCCGGCAAGACCGGCACGACCGACGAGCGCTACGCGGCCTGGTTCGTGGGCTACACACCGAACATGGCCGGTGCCGTGTGGGTCGGCGACCCCGCGCACAAGCGGAAGATGTCCGGCATCACCATCGGCGGCCGGTCGTACGGCAAGGTCTTCGGTGGCGAGGTTCCCGGCCCGATCTGGGGCGACATGATGTCCGGCGCGCTGGAGGGCAAGCCCGTCGAGAACTTCAACACCGTCCACATCCCCGACAGCAAGCCCCGGGACCGCGGTGACGGGGACGGCGGCCGGGACGACGGGGGCAACGGCGACAACGGTGGCGACGACGGCTTCATCGGCGGCCTGGTCGGCGGCAGCAACGGCGGAGGCGGCGGCGAGCCCACGCCCTCGTTCTCCATCCCGGAGGGCTTCATCCGGGGGCAGAGCAACGGCGGCGGGAACGGAAACGGCGGCCGGTTCGGCTGAGCCGGCTGTGCGCTGAAAGGAGACGGCCCCTTCCCGCCTGGGTGGGAAGGGGCCGTCTCGTTCGGCTGAAGGGTCAGCGGGCCAGTGGCGAAGAGCCGGCCGGCCCGTGACTGTGACCGAGGGGGTCAGCCGGCCAGCAGCTTCTTCACCGCGGCGGCCACGCGGCCGCCCTCGGCCTGCCCGGCCACCTTCGGGTTCACGATCTTCATGACCGCACCCATGGCCCGCGGCCCCTCCGCACCGGCCGCCTTCGCCTCCTCGACGGCCTGGGCGACGATCTGCTGGAGCTGCTCGTCCGACAGCTGCTGCGGCAGGTATGTGGCGAGGACCTCGCCCTCCGCCTTCTCCCGCTCGGCCTGCGCGGCACGACCACCCTGCGCGAAGGCGTCGGCCGCCTCACGCCGCTTCTTCGCCTCCCGGGTGATCACCTTCTGCACCTCGTCGTCGGAGAGCTCGCGCTTCTCCTTGCCCGCGACCTCCTCCTTGGTGATCGCGGCGAGCGTCAGCCGGAGCGTCGAGGAGCGCAGCTCGTCGCGCTCCTTGATCGCAACGTTGAGGTCTTCCTGCAGCTTCGACTTGAGCGTGGTCATGGGGTCGATTGTCGCAGGTGCGGGAGGAGCGGCGCCCCTCGATTTGCGGGACGGCCGTCTCATGCCCGGTGCCGTCAGGGGAATTCGCGCACCGCCCGGACACGGGCGACGGCCCCGGTCTGACACGATGGTCGTATGCGCGCGCGATACGGAGTACCCCTGGGAATCGCGGCGGCTGGCGCCGCCGGACTGTTGTACTCGGCGGGCTTCGAGGCCCGCTCCTTCCGCCTCCGCCGGGTCACCGTCCCGGTCCTCCCCCCGGGGATGCGTCCCCTGCGTGTGCTGCAGATCTCCGACATCCACATGGTCGGCGGCCAGCGCAAGAAGCAGCGCTGGCTGCGGTCCCTGGCGGGCCTGCGCCCCGACTTCGTGATCAACACGGGTGACAACCTCTCCGACCCGAAGGGCGTCCCGGAGGTCCTGGACGCGCTCGGCCCCCTGATGGAGTTCCCGGGCGCGTACGTCTTCGGCTCCAACGACTACTACGGCCCCAAGCTGCGCAACCCCGCCCTCTATCTGCTCGAGAAGGCGCACGGCCGCCACGGCCTCAACGGCAACGCTCCGGCCGAGGGCGTGGTGCACAACCCGTGGGAGGACCTGCGCGACGGTTTCGACGCGGCGGGCTGGCTCAACCTGACCAACACGCGCCGCGAGCTCAAGCTCGAAGGCGGCTCGGTGGAGCTCACGGGCCTGGACGACCCGCACATCAAGCGGGACCGCTACGCGCAGGTGGCGGGCGGGCCGTCCGAGGCGGCGGACTTCTCGATGGGCGTCGTGCACGCCCCGTACCTGCGCACCCTGGACGCCTTCACGGCCGACGCCTACCCCCTGATCCTGGCCGGTCACACCCACGGCGGCCAGCTGTGCATCCCCTTCTACGGCGCCCTGGTCACCAACTGCGACCTGGACACGGAACGGGTGAAGGGCCTGTCCACCCACACGGCGGAGGGCAATACGTCGTACCTCCACGTGTCGGCGGGCTGCGGAACGAACCGCTACACACCGGTACGGTTCGCGTGCCCGCCGGAGGCGACGTTGCTGACGTTGGTGGGGCGCGAGGTCCCGGGGAGGTAACGCGAAGGGCGAGGGGCTTGGGCTGGTGACGCGCAGGGCGACGGACCTGGGCGGGTAACCCGGAGAGCGACGGACCTGGGCGGGTAACCCGGAGAGCGACGGACCTGGGCGGGTAACCCGGAGAGCGACGGACCGGGGCGGGTAACCCGGAGCAGG
>NZ_JBEXSH010000945.1:0-3359 GCF_040613555.1 Streptomyces sp. NPDC006265 | reverse complement strand
GGTCCTTGAGCTTGCGCTCCAGGGAGTCCAGACGCGGCAGTGCCATGGTGTCGTCCTCCGCGGTGAGGTCGACGGTCACGGGGTCAGCTCCTTTGCGCACCGGCTGAAGAGAGGGACGCGAGCGCACGGGCAGGGGCTCCGGCGCCGATATGGCAGGCTCCGCGGTGACCTGTGAGGAGCCGCGCTCCACCTGTACCTCCAGCTGCCGTCCGCCACCCCGGCCGAAGTGGCCGCGGTGACCGCGGCTGATCGCCTTCAACTGGGCGCGCTCCACGCGCTGCTGGTCGCGCCGCCGCTGCCGGGTCTCTTCCTTCTTGCGCTTGTCGTCGCGCACCTCGTCGACAGCCTCGTCCAGGCTGCGCACACCCTCGAGGAGCATCAGCGACCAGGCGCGGTAGGTCTCCCTCGGGGCCCGCAGCCAGCGCACCATACGGATCTGCGGCAGCGGGCGGGGCACCAGACCCTGCTCCCGCAGGGCGGCCCGGCGGGTCTGCTTCAGCGCGCGGTCGAACAGGACCGCCGCCGACAGGGACATGCCCGCGAAGAAGTGGGGGGCACCCGCGTGACCGATGCCCCGGGGCGCGTGAACCCAGTTGAACCAGGCCGCGGCGAAGGCGAACGTCCAGACAAGTATCCGGGAGCCGAGCGCCGCGTCACCGTGGCTGGCCTCGCGCACAGCGAGGACGGAGCAGAACATCGCCGCGCCGTCCAGGCCGAACGGGACGAGGTACTGCCAGCCGCCGGAGAGCCCGAGGTTCTGCTCACCGAAGCCGACCAGGCCGTGGAAGGAGAGCAGGGCGGCGACGGCCGCACAGCAGAAGAGGAGGAGGTAAGAGAGGGTGCCGTAGAGGGCTTCTTTGCGTCTGCGGCGTTCCTCGCTGCGCTCCCAGGAGTCGCCCGCGCTCGTGTCCTTGACCGAGGAGCGCTTGCCGCGCGCGAGCACCGCCACCGCCGCCAGCATGCCCAGGAGAAGCACGGCGCCCGGAAGCAGCCAGTTCAGCGATATGTCGGTCAGTCTCATCTGGGTGGTCCCTTGCATTGGGATAGGGCGTAACGCCCGCCATAGTGGCCCAATCCCATCGGCCCTCAGGGGGTTTCGGGGCAAGAGGCCGCCAAGGAAGTGCAAGGGAATGCCCAGGGCGGCGTTCTGCTCGAACTGCCGCTTGAGGGGCGGGAGTTGAGTTCGAACAAGACTACCCGTACGAGTGGTTCCCCGGAAAGTTCCCGTGACGCGTGAGGATGATGTGAATCGCCTGTGGGTGTGTGAGTGTCCGGTCCCGCGATGATCCTACGGGACGGCGGGAGCGGATTCGGCCCCGCGGGAGCTCAACTGGCCGTGGCCAGCAGCTTGGTGACGCGGTCCGTGTCGCAGGTGCGGGGGCAGGTGGCGCAGGTGTCCTCGGGGCGTAGCGTGTAGAACATGCAGCAGCTCGCGCGGTCCCGGGTGAGAAGGGGCTCGCCGCCGGGGCCGGTCAGCTCCCGGAACGCCGCCGTGCCGACGTACGGCTTGGTCGCGCCCGGCAGCAGCAGCTCCAGCTCGCGCATCGCGCGCCGCTCGTCGATCTCGCCGAGCAGCTGGGCGATGTACCAGACCCCTTCGACGATCTCGTCGGTCGCCATGCCCCACAGGGCGCGTCCGCGCCGTCGCATCCGGGGGCCGAAACCGGTCAGCACCGGTTCCAGGTGCTCGGCGACCGCCGACCGCACCTCCGCCCGCAGCGCCTCCTCGTCGGGGACGACCCGGGCGCCGGGCAGTGCGGCCGCTTCGTCACCGGGGAGGCAGGCGAAGCCGGCGGGGCGGACGGCCATGCGTCCGAGGGCGTGGCCCGGGGCGGTGCGGTCGTACGAGACGTGTGTCACGGGGTAGCGGGGGACCCGGCGGTGCAGGAACCACGGCACGGTGATCAGGAGGCAGGCGGGCCAGGCGTAACGGTGCAGGCCGAAGGTGGCGACGACATCGGGGCGGGCCTGCCGGCCGTAGTCCCGTTCGATCTGGTCCACGTCCCACGCGAGGAAGCGGTCGAGCGCGGGTCCTGCGGCCGCGAGGTCGGCGGCCGCGGCCCAGCCACCGCCGTGCGGGGTCTCCTCGCCGGTGCTCAGTTCGGTGACCGCCAGCGCCGGGAGTATCTCGGCCAGGCGGGTGTAGGCGCCGGAGACGGCCGAAACGGGCGCAGGCATGTGATCACCGATCCGTCGGGTGAAACGGGTTCTTGAAGGTAAGCCTAACCTTACTCAAGATCTCCGGAAATTGAACGGGGATGTGAACTGGGGGCCGGGGCGCTTATGGTGCTTGACGGACGAGTAACAACCCGCCGTAATGACCCCAAGTACCGATACGTCCGGAGGAGGACCCGTGAGGCAGGGAGCGCAGGGCTCCGCGGACACGGGTCATCCGTGGGCGGCGGTGGGTGCCGCCGGGGCTGGTGTGGCGTCCGGGCAGGCGCCGGCGCCTGCGCGCGTGCCGCAGCAGGGCGGGGCGGTGCGGGGGGAGCACACGCACAGTGAGCCGCCCCTCCCCGTCGTTCCTCGGGTCCGGCCGGTGGTCCAGCGGGCCTCGGTGCGGGGGCAGATCCTGGCCGCGCTGCGGGCCGCGCTGGTGGCGGGGGATCTACGGCCCGGGGAGGTGTACTCGGCGCCGGTGCTGGGCGAGCGGTTCGGGGTCTCGGCGACGCCGGTCCGGGAGGCCATGCAGCAACTGGCCCTCGAGGGGGCCGTCGAGGTCGTGCCGAACCGTGGGTTCCGGGTGGTCGAGCGGGGCGTGCGGGAACTGGCGGAGCTGGCCGAGGTCCGGGCGCTGATCGAGGTCCCGGTGATGCTCCGGCTGGCCCGTACCGTGCCTGCCGAGCGCTGGGCCGAGCTGCGGCCTCTCGCCGAGGCGACGGTCCGCGCGGCGTCCTCCGGCTGCCGCGCGACCTACGCGGAGTCCGACCGGGGGTTCCACCGGGCCGTGCTGGCCCTCTCGGGCAACGAGCAGCTGGTCCAGATCGCGGAGGACCTGCATCGCAGGGCGCAGTGGCCGCTGGTCGGGGGAGGGCCGGGGGTCCGGGGGCGAGCCGATCTGGTGGCGGACGCGCACGAGCACACGGCGTTGCTGGACGCGCTGGTCGCACGGGACCTGGATGTGGCGCGGGCGCTGGTGGGCGAGCACTTCGCGGGGGCGGCTGCTGTCGGTTGAGTGACGGCTCCTGCGCCTGCTCGCCGGGTGGTCGGTCGGGGCCGCGCCGGGGGGGGTTCGTCCTCGGAACGGCGCGATGAGGCCGGACGCCGACTGACTCCCCGTTGACGCGCCAACATCTGCGGGCGGACATCCCCCGACACGGCCCCTTCTCGCCGTACACGGGTGCGGGAGCGTCATGGGC
>NZ_JBEXSH010000944.1:0-3359 GCF_040613555.1 Streptomyces sp. NPDC006265 | reverse complement strand
ATCAGCGTCTCCTCGGGCCCGGGCATGAACCCGGCGGCGCGCAGCCGTCGCCCGAGGTCCGCCGGCCGGTCGTGCCCGTACAGCTTCCACTCGAAGTCGAGGCCGAGCCCGGTGTAGTGGCCGATCTGCCCGACGATCGCCGCATCCGCTCCGGCCTCGTCGAGGGCGGACCACACCACGCCGTTCCAGCCCGGCGCCGGGGCGACCTGGCGGACGACGCCGCCGGTCCGCTCGACACGGGCGTCGGGACCGTCCGGCCGCGCTCCTTCGCGCAGATCGCGGTCGAACAGGGCGAGCAGCTCCACGTGATCCATGGAGAGACCTCAGCAGCCGCCGGGCCGGACGGCAAAGGGTTTTCCGGCCCGACGGCACTCCGCCGGCCCGCCGCCCCGGCTCTCTCCCCACGCATGCCCGCGCCGTAAGGTCCTGTTGATCACGTCGTCACGGGAAAGGCCGGCCCCATGGTCGTGAAGGACATGGAACTGCCGCATCTGCGCCGCTGCGTGGAACTCGCCGCCGAGGCCCTGGAGGCCGGCGACGAGCCGTTCGGATCGGTCCTGGTGGGCGGGGACGGCGCCGTTCTCGGCGAGGACCACAACCCGGTGGCCTCGGGCGACCGCACCCGGCACCCCGAGTTCGAGCTGGCGCGCTGGTCCGCGGCGCACCTCGCGCCCGGGGAGCGGGCCGCCGCGACGGTCTACACCTCCGGCGAGCACTGCCCGATGTGCGCGGCCGCGCACGCCTGGGTCGGCCTCGGGCGCATCGTCTACGTCGCCTCGTCCGAGCAACTCGGCTTGTGGCTATCGGAGTTGGGGGTACCCGCACCGCCGGTGCGGACACTCTCCGTGCGTGAGGTCGCACCCGGCGTGACCGTGGACGGTCCGGTGCCCGAACTGGCCGAGCAGGTGAGGGAGTTGCACATCAGGTTCCCTCGCGGTCGCGGCTGAGACACCGCTCGGGAGGGGCGGGTCCGCTCCGGCGGACCCGCGCCCAAGACGCAGGGCCGCTCGGGCGAACGTACGATCGATTCCAATTGGACCGGGTGTAAGGTCAGGCGTACACCCCGGTCTCCTCGACGGGGGGGAGGCACATGTCCTCGCTGCCGGCACGTCGACTCATGGCCGTCTACAGCGCCCTGGTTGCGGTCGCCACTGTCGTGTACATGACAGTCCCGCTGATGGTTCCCGTGATGTGGGCCGTGATGGGGCTGGCCGGAGTCGCCGCCATCCTGATCGGCACACGCCTGTACCGGCCCGCCCACCAGTGGCCCTGGTGGGTCCTGGCAGCCGGCTTGCTCGTCTTCATCGCGGGCGACACGTACTACTTCGTGATGGAGCAGTACCTCGGAGCCTCCAACCCGTTTCCGTCCCCGGCCGACGCCTGCTACCTGGCCGTGTACCCGCTCATCGCGATCGGCCTGTCAGGACTGGTGCGCCACCGTTGGGCCGACCGCGACCTGCCGAGCCTGCTCGACGCGCTGATCGTCACCGCCGGCCTCGCGCTGCCCGTGTGGGTGTACCTGGTGCAACCGCTGACCGTGGTGCCGGGCATGACCTGGCAGCAGCGGGCCATCAGCATCGCCTACCCCCTCGGCGACCTCCTCGTGCTGGCCCTGCTGTTCCGACTGCTCACCCCCAGCCCGCTCGACGGTTCCAACCGCGCCGTACACCTGCTGGTCGCCGGCACGGTGACCCTGCTCGTCACCGACATCGCCTACGGGATCCTGCAGTTGCACGACATGTGGGAGACCGGCAGCCTGCTGGACCTCGGCTGGGTCGCCTTCTACACCGCCTGGGGCATGGCGGCGCTGCATCCGTCCATGGTCGAGCTGACGGCTTCCGCGCCACGGCGGGAGTCCCTGCTGCCGCCGCCACGCCGCCTGGTCATGCTCGCCGTGGCCACACTCATCGCGCCGGGGATTCTGCTCGGGGAGGGGCTGAGCGGACCCACCCCGGACGCCGCCGTGATCGCGGCCTTCTCGGGCGTGCTGTTCCTCCTGGTGATCCTGCGGCTGGCGGGAATGGTCGTGGCACATCGCCACGCGGTGACACGCGAGCTGGCCCTGCGGGAAGCGGCCGCATCGCTGGTCTCCGCTTTCCGGCAGGAGGAGGTCGACCAGTCCTGCCGCGATGCGGTCGACCGGTTGATGGGCCCCGACGTACCGCACCGGACCATGCTGCTGCCGAGGGAAGACGCGGCGGACCTGGGCGCCCGCGGCACCCGGCTGGTGAGCCCGGCCGCCCTCGACCCCGCGGTCGCCGCCGGGCTGAACGGCCTGCCGTCCGTCCTGGCGTGCCCCATGACCCAGCCGGACCGTCCGACCGGAGCGGTGCCGGGCATCCTGCTGGTCGCCGCCCCCGAGCGGCGGCTCGACGAGACCTGGGGGTCTCTGGAAATCCTGGCCTCCCACGCGGGTCTGGCCCTGGAGCGCGTCGCGCTGCGCCAGGAGGTGTTCCGACGGGAGAGCGAGGCGTACTTCCGCACCCTCGTCCGCAACACCTCCGACGTGATCCTCATCCTGGAGGACAACGACACCATCCGATACGCCAGCCCGTCTGCGCGGTCCCTGTTCGGCACCGAGGACCTCATGGGCGTGAGGCTGCCCGAGCTGGTGGACCCGCGGGACCGGGAGCGGGCGGCACAAGGGCTGACCGCCGTACGGGAGCGCGGGTCGGGGGCGGGACACGACCACTGGTGGGTGCGGCGCCGGGAGGGTCGGGTCGAAGTGGAGGCCCGGATCAGCGACTTCCGGGACGAGCGGACCGTGTCCGGCCTGGTGGCGACCCTGCGGGACGTGACCGAGCAGCGGCGGCTGGAGCAGGAGCTGACCCAGCGGGCCTTCCACGACTCGCTCACCGGTCTGCCCAACCGGACCCTGCTGCTGGAGCGGATCGAACGCGCCCTGCTGCGCGGGCGTCGCGAGTCGTCCCTGACCTGTCTGCTCTTCATCGACCTCGACGACTTCAAGCTGGTCAACGACACGATGGGACACCGTGCGGGCGACCAGCTGCTGGTCGCGGTCGGCAACCGGCTGTCCGGGACGCTGCGGCGCACCGACACCGCGGCCCGGCTCGGCGGTGACGAGTTCGCCGTGCTGATGGAGGACGCCAAGCAGCCCTTGGACGCCGAACTGCTGGCGGCCCAGGTGATCCATACGCTGGGCCGGCCCTTCGACCTGGCCGACGAGTCGGTGCCGGTGTCCGCCAGCGTGGGCGTGGCCACCGCGCGCGACAGCACGGACGCGGAGGAACTGCTGGGCCATGCCGACCTGGCGCTGTACGCGGCGAAGGCGGCGGGCAAGCGGCAGTGGCGCCGCTTCAAGCCGCTGCTGCGCAACCGCATGGTCGAGCGGCACGACC
>NZ_JBEXSH010000943.1:0-3359 GCF_040613555.1 Streptomyces sp. NPDC006265 | reverse complement strand
TTCCGGCGTCGTAGTCCGGTCCGGTCGGTGGCCGGCCGGTGGTCAGGCCGTGGTGGAGCGAGCAGGAGACTCCGACGAAGGTGCCGGACGCCGCGGTGCTCGTGCCCGGGCCGGACGCAGTTGCCGCGGCGGCAGCGGTGGTGGCTTCCGTGGAGGCCACCTCGTACGAGAGCGGGGAGCCGTCGCCGGCGGCGGCCTCCGACGACGAACGCCCGCTCTCCTACGTGCCCTTCTACGGCATCCCGTACGTCCCGCTGCCCACGGTCGACCGGCACCGCATGCGTGTCAGATCCTGACGCCGCCGGCCCGGAGGTACGCCACCGGGTCCACGTCCGAACCGAAACCGGGCCCCGTCCGCACCTCGAAGTGCAGATGCGGGCCCGAGCTGTTCCCGGTGGAGCCCGAGCGGCCGATGCGCTGACCCGCGCTCACCGACTGCCCGTCCCGCACGGAGATCGCCGACAGGTGGGCGTACTGGCTGTAGCGGCCGTCGGCGTGCCGGACCACGACCTGGTAGCCGAACGAGCCGCCCCACCCCGCGCTGACGACGCTGCCCGCCGCGACCGACTTGACCGACGTGCCGGTGGGCACGGGGAAGTCGATGCCGGTGTGGTAGCCCTTCGACCAGGAGGAGCCCGCCTTGCGGTAGGGCGTACCGAGGGAGGCGCCGACGGGGGCGACGAGGCCCTGCCGGGTGGCCGTGGACCGGCCGGCCCGCTCCTCGCCCTCGTCGTGGGTCCGCTCCTTGGAGCGCTCCTTCGGCCGCTCCTTGGCGCGGTCCTGGACCGGCTTCTTCGTCGAGGGCTTCGCCGACGGCGCGGGCCGGTGCGCCGGACGCGTCTTCGTGGCGCCCTCGCCGCGCAGCGCGAGGCGCTGGCCGGGCACGATCAGATCGGGGTCGGAGCCTATGGCCGAACGGTTGGCCGCGTACAGGCCCCGCCAGCCGCCCCGGACGTCCTGGTCGTCCGCGATGCCGGAGAGGGTGTCGCCGTGGACCACGGTGTACATCTCGGCGTTGCCCGCGCGGGACTGCGGCGTCGACTGCGGCCGTACGTCCTCGATCGAGGTCTTCCTCTTCGTGTCCTTCTGCTTCGTGTCCTTCTGCTTCGTGCGCTCGGCGGCCGGCCGGATGCCGGGATCGCCGCCGCCCCGGGTCAGTCCGGCCCGTACCGAGCAGACCGGCCAGGCGCCGGGGCCCTGCCCGTCGAGGACCTTCTCCGCGACGGCGATCTGCTGGTCCTTGCTCGCCAGGTCCGCGCGGGCCGCATAGGCCCGGCCGCCGTAGGCCTCCCAGGTGGACCGGGTGAACTGCAGTCCGCCGTAGAAGCCGTTGCCGGAGTTGATGCTCCAGTTGCTGGTGGACTCGCAGGCGGCGACCTTGTTCCAGGTGTCCATGTCGGCCGCCTGGGCGGCGCCGGTGCCCATGAACGGCAGTGCCATGCCCGCGCCGCCCGCCGTGACGGTGAGTGAGGCGCGGTTGATCCTGTTCGGCTGATACCGGCGGTGCCTGCCGCGTACGGCCATCGGATGCCCCCTAGACATGCGTCTGGAGGGGCAAAAGTAAGCGCTGCGAACCGGCCAGAACAAGACGGCTTTTCGCCGCCCGGGAGCCCAAATGGCCGGTATGAGGCCCCTGTTGTGCGACGTGCGCCACGGTGGTGCACCGTGGACGGCACACGGTGCGCGGGTGCGCCGTGCGCGGGGAGGCGTGCCTCGGCTGAGTGCGAGGGGGCTCTCGTCCGTATCAGCCTGCGCGAGTCGTGCGACCCGGGCGTGCGCACGAAGTAGCGGCACGTCAGGATGGTCGACGGAGGGTGCCCGAGGGCATCCTCACCGCCAGCACCGATACCGAGGCTTTTAGGAGCGAACCGAATGAGCAGTACAGCGCAGATCGGCGTCACGGGTCTCGCGGTCATGGGCCGCAACCTCGCCCGCAACTTCGCCCGCAACGGCTACACGGTCGCGGTGCACAACCGGACGCCCGCGCGCATGCACGCCCTGGTGGAGGAGTTCGGCGGCGAGGGTGAGTTCGTCGCGTGCGAGAGCGCGAAGGACTTCGTGGCGGCGCTGGAGCGGCCGCGGCGCCTGGTCGTGATGGTGAAGGCCGGTGAGCCGACGGACGCGGTGATCCAGGAGTTCGCGCCGCTGCTGGAGCCCGGCGACATGATCATCGACGGTGGCAACGCGCACTTCGCGGACACCCGGCGCCGGGAGCGCGACCTGCGCGAGCAGGGCATCCACTTCGTCGGCATGGGCGTCTCCGGCGGTGAGGAGGGCGCGCTGAACGGCCCGAGCATCATGCCGGGCGGCCCGAAGGAGTCCTACGACTCGCTGGGCCCGATGCTGGAGAAGATCTCGGCTAAGGCCGCCGACGGCTCGCCGTGCGTCTCCCACGTCGGTCCGGACGGTGCCGGGCACTTCGTGAAGATGGTGCACAACGGCATCGAGTACGCGGACATGCAGCTCATCGGCGAGGCGTACCAGCTGCTGCGGGACGTCGCCGGGTACTCCCCCGCCGAGATCGCGGAGATCTTCCGGACCTGGAACCGGGGCCGTCTCGACTCGTACCTGATCGAGATCACGGCCGAGGTGCTGTCGCACGTGGACGCGGAGACGGGCAAGCCGTTCGTCGACGTGGTGGTCGACCAGGCCGAGCAGAAGGGCACCGGACGCTGGACCGTGCAGATCGCCCTGGACCTGGGCGTGCCGGTGTCCGGCATCGCCGAGGCGGTGTTCGCGCGCTCCCTGTCCGGCCACGCGGCCCTGCGGGACGCCTCGCGCGAGCTGGCCGGCCCGAAGGCGCAGCCGCTGAGCGAGGCGGAGGCCCGGGCGTTCGCGGACCGGGTGGAGCAGGCGCTGTACGCCTCGAAGATCGTGTCGTACACGCAGGGCTTCCACGAGATCGACGCCGCCCGTGGCGAGTACGGCTGGGACATCGACCTCGGTGCGGTGTCCGCGCTGTGGCGGGGCGGCTGCATCATCCGCGCGGCGTTCCTGGACCGGATCCGCGCCGCGTACGACGCCCGGCCCGACCTGCCGAGCCTGCTGTCGGACGCGACGTTCGCGCAGGAGATCGGGGACGCCCAGGACGACTGGCGCGAGGTGCTGGTCGCCGCGACCCGCCAGGGTGTGCCGACGCCCGGTTTCGCCGCGGCCCTCGCCTACTACGATGCCCTGCGCGCGGAGCGGCTGCCTGCGGCGCTGACGCAGGGGCAGCGGGACTACTTCGGTGCGCACACGTACCGCAGGGTGGACCGTGACGGCTCGTTCCACACGCTGTGGGGCGGGGACCGGTCGGAGACACGCAGGAGACGGTCACGGACTGGAAGGACCGCTACGGCCTGCCCGCCTCGGTGGAC
>NZ_JBEXSH010000942.1:0-3368 GCF_040613555.1 Streptomyces sp. NPDC006265 | reverse complement strand
GGTCCTCGTTCAGCCTGACCAAGAAGCTCCTCGGCAAGAGCGAGGGCAAGAGCTGACCTGATGGCCGGGCGTCACGGGGTTCCGCCGGTCTCCTCCGGAGGAACCCCGTGCGCGTGCTTCAGCTGCGAGCGGGCCGCCACCCGCTCGGAGCCGGTGAGCTCGGACCAGTAGCGGTGCGTGCTCACGAACACCGCGAGCTCGTGCTCCCGCTGCCGGAGCTTCTCCACCTCGGCTTGTTCATCGGCGGTCCAGCCGGGGGAGGCGGGGCGTTCCACCTTGCGCCAGCCGTTGTCGTCGCTGAAGCCGTCCAGCGGCACCACCGACCAGGGCAGTCGCTTCAGCAGGGCCGACAGCTCGGCCCGGACCTGATGGAGTTCCTCCTGACCGGCCAGGAGGTCACTCGGAAAGTCATAGGTCGTAGCCACGCCCCAATGATACGCCTGTTCGAATTTGGCGGGCGAGTTCCTTCCTGTGGTTCAGGCGAACGGGTGTACCTCGTCCACGACCCGGGCCGCCACCGGAGCCGGGATCCCGTGCCGTGCGGCCGCGCGGAGCAACGCGCCGCCGACGGCGTCCAGTTCGAGCGGCCGGCCGGCCTCGGCGTCGCGCTGCATCGAGGACTTCGTCGACGGCGGGAAGGCGTCGTAGCGGGCGAGGGCCTGGGCCGGGTCCGCCGGGCCGCCGCACGCCCGGCTGATCGCGGCCGTCTCCTCCACCAGGGCGGTCAGCTCGTCGCGGTGGTGGGTGCGGACGTCGCCGAGGGGGAGGCCGTAGCGCGTGGTCAGCAGGGCGAACGGCGCCAGGAACGACATCTTCGCCCACAGGGCCGCCGTCTCGTCCTCCAGGACGCGGGTGGCCGGACCGGCCGCGGCGAAGGCGTCGGCGAGGGCGTCGAGACGGGTCCGGGGCACGTCCGTGCCGGTCAGGTCGATCTCCGCGAAGGGGCTGCCGTGTTCGATGAGGCCCGGCGCGACCCGGGTGGACTCGACGCGGATCACGGCGGGGGCCACCCGGTCGGGCCGGTAATGGGCGCGCAGGGCCGCCGGATGCTCGACGCCGTTCAGGAACGGCACGACGAGCCCGTCGGACAGCACGAGGGCGGGAACCCGCGCCAGGGCGGCGTCGAGGGCGGTGTGCTTCACGGTGACCAGGCACGCGTCGACCGGTTCGCGCAGCTCGGTGTCGGCCTCGACGCGGGCCGTGAAGTCGCCGAAGCGGGCGCTGCGGACCTGGATGCCGTCGGTGCGCAGGGCCTCGGCGGTCTTCTCGCCCGACAGGCAGATCACGCGGTGGCCGGTGCGGGAGAGCAGGGCGGCGAGCAGGCCGCCCACGCCGCCGGGGCCCAGGACGGCCACGCTGAGTTCGTTCGCCACGAGGGGTTCCTCTCGTCGGTCGGCCCCGGGATGGTGGCCGCCTCGGAACGATCATGGCAGGCGTCGCTGTCGTATGAGGGCCGGACGGGTGAGACTGGGGGCATGTGCCGGAGTATCAAGACGCTGCGTCCGCCCGCGATGCCCGAAGAGGCCACCGAGGCGGACGTGCGCGCTGCCGCCCTGCAGTACGTGCGGAAGGTGTCGGGATTCCGCGCCCCCGCCGCTCACAACCAGGAGGTGTTCGACCGCGCCGTGGAGGCCGTCGCGCAGGCCACGGCCGAGTTGCTGGACGGTCTGGAGGTCCGCGGGGCCGGGGCGCGGAAGGCGAGCTGAGGGGGCTGACACCCGCCGGGCACCCCCAGACACCCGCCGGGCACCCCCAGACACCCGCCGGACACCCCCAGGGCCGGTCCGGTCGGCCCTGAGCCTGCCTCAGACCGCCAGTTCGGGCTGCGCTTCGGGTCGTGGGGCGGGTACGGGCGCCGCCTCCCACAGCCTGGTGGTCCGCCGGTAGGCGTAGACCACCGAGGCCATCGCCAGCAGGAGGAGCGGGCCGGATATCCACGGGTACGCGGCCATCTCCAGCGGCACGAAACGATAGGACGCCAGCAGCGCAGCGAAGACGACGGTCCCGTAGCCGATCAGCCGGAGACCCGCCCGGTCCCAGCCGCGGTCGTACGTGCGCAGCCCTGTCTCGACCGTGTACGCGAACACCACACCGGCGATGAGGTCCACGCCGTAGTGCCAGCCGAACCCCAGCGTGGCGGCGAGGGTCGCCACCAGCCAGAACGTGCCGGCGTAACGCAGGGCGCGCGGCCCCTTGCGGGAGTGGATGAAGATCGTGGTCGCCCAGGCCGTGTGCAGGCTGGGCATGCAGTTGCGCGGGGTGATCTCGTCGAACGGCATCGCGTACGGGGTGATGACCGGCGGCAGGGTGTCCGGCCACAGGTTCGCCGCCGCCCAGTGCCCGCCCTCGGGGCCGTAGGCGAACATGGGCCCGACCACGGGGTAGATCATGTAGAAGGCCGGTCCGAGCAGGCCGATCAGCAGGAAGGTGCGCACCAGGTGGTGACGCGGGAAGCGCTGCTCGGCCGCCACGTTGCGCAGCTGGTACAGCGCCACGCAGACGGCGGCCACGGCGAGCTGGGCGTAGACGTAGTCGAGGGCGTGCTCGCCGACCGGTCCGCTCGCCCGCAGGAGCCGGCCCGCCGGCCACGACGGGTTGCCCAGCGCGTGATCGGCCATGGCGACGTACGGGTCGAGTGTGAGCGGGCGGGTCTTCGACGTGATCAGCAGCCAGGTGTCACCGATCTTGCGGCCGGTCACCAGCAGCAGGCCGAGCCCCACGCCCTTCAGCATCAGGACGCGCTCGGGGCCGGTGCGCCGTGTGAGGGCGATGACGCCGAGGCCGAGGATCACCCACAGCGCGCCGTTGCCGAACGGGTGGCCCTCGGCGGGATGGGCGCCGGTCGCCCACCGCGCCGGCAGGAAGACGAGGTCGATGCCCATCGCGGTGCCGAGGGCGATGAGCCGCTGCCGCCAGGTGAGCACCACCATCGTCAGCGCCAGGCTGGCGTACAGCAGGAATCCGGACTTGGGGGCGTGGATCACCTCGCGTGCCTGCGCGGTGATCGGCCCCTGGATGCCGAGGTGCTGCGCGGCGATCTGGAGCGCGACGAGGAACCCGAGCGTGACCACGCCTGCCGCGACCCACAGCGGCGCACGGGGGTGCCGCCTCGCGGCGAGCGCGATCCGTCTCGTCCGGGAGGCTTTCCGCGACTCCGTGATGGACAATGTCTCAGCCGCTTCCAGGTCTGGGTGGTCGTGGTGGTGAGCCGGAGCCGGTCTACGACGTCCGCGGCTCGCGCCGCATCAGGAACGCCGCCCCCGCCCCGGCGCCGAACAGCGCCCCCACCGACACCGCCGTCGCCAGACCTGCTGACCGAACTCCACTACGGCAATACCGGCCTCGGACTGGTGCTGGGCGCGGTCGGG
>NZ_JBEXSH010000941.1:0-3372 GCF_040613555.1 Streptomyces sp. NPDC006265 | reverse complement strand
ACGTGCTGACGACCGTGGTCACCGGCATCGGCATCGCCCTGGCCGGCTACACGCTGCGCCTGCTGAACCTCGTCGAACAGCGGCTGCGCGCGGTGGTCGCCGCCGTGCTGCGGCCCGTCTACGAACCCGTGCACGGCGAGGACTGGGTGGTGGCCGCCGCCGGGCCGGCCGGCCAGGAGTGGGTGCAGCGCGCGGTCGCGGTCCGCGAGGTCAGCCGCCGCAAGGGCTATCTGCTCGACCCGGCCGACGACAACGTGCTCTCCTTCCTCACCCTGCCGCAGCTGCGCGAGCTGATGGTGCAGCACTGGCCCTGCTTCGAGCCGTACTTCGACGACCGCCGGGACGTCGAGCTCGCCCTGGACGAGCTGGAGGTCACCCGGAACGTCGTCTCCCGCAACCGGGCCCTGTCCGAAGCCGTGCTGAACCAGGCCGAGCGGGCCTCGGCCCGGCTGCTGGAGATGCTCGGCACGGGCGGTGACGTGCCCTCGGCGCGCAGGCTTCCCATCGACGCCGTCGAGGACCTCGTCGGTGACCGGTACGCCGACGTGGTCGCCGTCCACCCGGACCGGGTGCGGCTGATGCGGCAGTTCCCGGCCGAGGACATCTTCGGCGGCGCCCGCCGGCTCGACGCCATCGGCATCGGCCTCAACCTGCTCGTACAGAACTTCTCGGGCCGGCGTCTGGTGCGGCTGGCCGAGTCCGGCTGCCGGGTGCGGCTGCTGTTCCTCAACCCGGCCTCCAGCGCGGTCAAGCGCCGCGAGCGGGAACTCGGCATCAAGCGCGGCGAGCTCAGCCGGGCCGTCGAGATGAACATCCTGCACATGCGCCGGGTGCGCGCCCGGCTGCGCGACCCGGGCGCCTTCGAGATCCAGGTCTTCGACGAGACGCCGCGCTTCACGGCGTACCTGGTGGACGGCGACGGCGCGGACGGCATCGCGATCGTGCAGAGCCATCTGCGCCGTACCCGGGGCATGGAGGCACCGGTGTTCGTGCTGCGCAACGGCAACAAGGTGGTCAAGTCGGGCGAGATGGACGAAAGTGGCCTCTTTCCCACGTATCGCGAGGAGTTCGAGGTGATGTGGACGGATTCGCGGCCGGTGTCATGAACTATGCGCCGGAATGCGGTGGTTCTCCGGTCCGCCGCCGGGGCTGAGCGGAGCGGCGGCGGGGTTAACCGGAACGCGGTCCTCTGATTGTCAGTGGTGCATGGGAAGGTGGAGACCACTGGGGGAACGCACCACAAGAAGGGGGACCGCCCATGGGCTGGCACCGGGAGCTGCTGGTCGGCTTCGACCTGGAGACGACGGGCACGGATCCGCGCGAGGCGCGCATCGTCACGGGGGCCGTGATCGAGGTCAGGGGCGGGGAGCCGATCGGGCGCCGGGAGTGGCTGGCCGACCCGGGAGTGCCGATCCCCGAGGACGCGGTGGCCGTGCACGGCATCAGCAACGAGCGCGCGGCGGCCGAGGGCAGACCGGCCGACCAGGTGGCGGACGCCCTGGCCGACGTCCTCACCTCCTACTGGAAGACGGGCGTGCCGGTCGTCGCCTACAACGCGACCTTCGACCTCACCCTGCTCTCCGCGGAGTTGCGGCGCCACGGACTGCCGTCCCTGCGCGACCGCCTGGGCGGCGTGGACCCGGCGCCGGTCATCGACCCGTACACCATCGACCGCTGGGTCGACCGCTACCGCCGCGGAAAGCGCAACCTCGAAGCGGTCTGCGCCGAGTACGGCGTCGTCCTCGACACCGCCCACGACGCGATGGCGGACGCCCTGGCGGCGGCCCGGCTGGCCGGGGCGATAGCCGACCGCCACCCCAAGATCGCCATGCTCGGCCCGGCGGCCCTGCACCACCGCCAGATCGAGTGGTACGCGCAGTGGGCGGCGGACTTCCAGAGCTTCCTGCGCGGCAAGGGCGACCCGACCGCGTCCATCGACGGGACATGGCCCCTGCGGGAGTCGGCGGACGAACCGGTCTGAACCGGCGTCAGACGGCGTGGGACGGTCAGAACGGATACCACCGCACCGTCTCGTCCCCGACCCTCAGGGACCGCACCCGCCGCTCGAACTCGGCCAGTGCCTTCGGGTTGCCCGGCGCATGCTGGGCGACCCACGCACAACTGGCCGTCTCCCGGGCCCCGCGCAGCACACCGCAGCCCGCCCAACCGCGCACGTCCCAGCCGTAGGTCTCCGCGAACGAGGCGTACGCCTCGTCCGGCAGCCCGTACCGGTCGTGGGACAGCACCATCACCACGAGATCGTGCTCGCGCAGATCCGCGGACACCGTCTCCAGATCCACCAGCACGGGCCCGTCGGGTCCGACGTGCACATTGCGCGGCAGCGCGTCCCCGTGGATCGGCCCCGGCGGCAGATGCGGTGTGAGCGCTGCGGCCCGAGCGGCGAACCCGTCCCGCCGCTCGCGCAGGTACGCCGCGTCCGCGGGATCGATCGCATCCCCCGCGAGCCGCAGCCACCGCTCCACACCGCCCAGCAGATCGCGGGCCGGGAGTTCGAAGCGAGGCAGGGGCGTGGCGTGCATGACCCGCAGCAGTTCGGCCACATCCCGCGGCTCGGCGGGCCGCACGGCGTCCGGCAGCCGGTGCCACACCGTCACCGGATACCCGTCGACCAGCAGCGCCTTCGGCTCGGCCGCCCGCACCGCCGGCACGCCCGCCTCGGCGAGCCACACCGCGATGTCCAGTTCGCGGCGCGCCCGCTCCAGGAGTTCGGCGTCACGGCCGACCTTGACGACCAGGTCACCGGAGGCGAACACCGCGTTCTCGCCCAGGGCGAGCAGCCGCGCCTCCCGGACCGCACCGGGCAGCACCCCTGCCGCGGTCAGTACGTCCCGCGCCAGTGCCTCGTCCATCGTCCGCCTCCGTCGTCCACGCTTCGGCCGTCGGGTTCCGGCCATCCACCGGTCAGTGTCGCATCGGCACAGGTCGGGCGGCGTACGCGGTGCCTTGACGAGGCACACGGCCTTCACGGGCATGACGAGGCCGGCCGAGCGTGCACCGGGGGTGATTCCGTGACAACGGTGACCGAGGTTTCACCACCTTCACCCCCCCTCGCCACCGAGGAGAAGGACCGGCCGCAGGCCGGGCGGGGACCGGCCCCGACTCGCCGTCGACCACGGCGCTTGGTCCTGGCGCCCGCCCCGGCGGGCGCCGGCGGACTCCCCCAGGGGGCAGCCCGCAGACCGTCTCCATCGCCGAGGACCGTCCGCGCAGGGAGGAGGCCGCGGAGGACTTCCTCCTCAGGCCGCCGAACATGGTCCGTCTCGCCCTCGGCGACTGGATGCTGCCCACCGGCACCGAGGCGCTGAAGGACCCCGCCCTGCGCCGGACGATGGACGGCTGGGCCACCGGTAC
>NZ_JBEXSH010000940.1:0-3378 GCF_040613555.1 Streptomyces sp. NPDC006265 | reverse complement strand
GGGACGGGCACCCGCAGGCGCAGCCCCATGGCCTCCCGCAGCTGGTCGATGAGCTCGGTGTACCCCCTCTGATCGTTGTGCGGTGTTCTCGGCCGGCCTCAGTCGTCCGAGGACTCGTCGTCGTCCGTGCCCGGCTTGGGCGGCTTCGGCGGGCGGGTGCGGCCGCTGGGGTTGTCCCGCAGGTACGACGTGCTGTCGCTGCCGTCGGCCGTGGCGTGGCCGCCGGGCGCGGACGGTCCGCCGCCGTCGTGGCGCCGCAGATAGCGCTCGAACTCCCGGGCGATGGCATCGCCGGACGCCTCCGGCAGCTCGGCGGTGTCCCGGGCCTCCTCCAGCGACTGCACGTACTCGGCGACCTCGCTGTCCTCGGCGGCCAGCTGGTCCACGCCGACCTGCCAGGCGCGCGCGTCCTCGGGCAACTCGCCCAGCGGGATGCGCACGTCGATCAGGTCCTCCAGGCGGTTCAGCAGGGCCAGCGTGGCCTTCGGGTTCGGCGGCTGCGACACGTAGTGCGGCACCGCCGCCCAGAGCGAGACGGCCGGGACGCCCGCGTGCGTGCACGCCTCCTGGAGGACGCCGACGATGCCCGTGGGGCCCTCGTACTTGGTCTCCTCCAGGTCCATGCGGCGGGCCAGGTCCGGGTCGGACGTGGTGCCGCTGATCGGAACCGGACGGGTGTGCGGGGTGTCGCCGAGCAGGGCGCCCAGGACGACGACCAGTTCCACGCCCAGTTCGTGGGCGAAGCCGAGCAGTTCGTTGCAGAACGACCGCCACCGCATGGAGGGCTCGATACCCCTCACGAGGACGAGGTCGCGCGGCTTCTCGCCGCCGACCCGGACCACCGACAGCCTGGTCGTGGGCCAGGTGATCTTGCGGACGCCCGCTTCCATGAACACCGTGGGGCGGTTCACCTGGAAGTCGTAGTAGTCCTCGGCGTCCAGCGCCGCGAAGACCTCGCCCTTCCATTCCCTGTCCAGATGCGCGACCGCGGTGGAGGCGGCGTCGCCGGCGTCGTTCCAGCCCTCGAACGCGGCCACCATGACCGGGTCGACCAGCTCGGGAACCCCCTCGAGCTCGATCACCCAGCGCCTCCTTCCGACGTGCCCTCGCTTGACCACCCAACCTTACGGCGTGCCGCGGGGGCGCCCGCTGCCCCCTTGCAGGGGGAGTGCCCCCATCACTGCCCCGCGATCCGCCCCTGAACACCCCGGGTTCGTCCGGGCGGTCCCTGAGGACCTGGTCACAGCGTGGAGCGCAGCCACTGCTCCACACTCGCGATGTGCACGGTCGCCCACGAGCGGGCCGCCTCGGCGTCCCGGTCGCGCAGGGCGGCGAGGATCGCGCGGTGCTCGCGCAGGGTGCGGGCGACGGCGTCCTCCTGTGTGAGTCCGCGCCAGATCCGGGCCCGGGTGGTGGGGCCCGAAAGCCCGTCGAGCAGCGAGCACAGCACGGAGTTGCCCGAGCTGTGCACGATGCCCCGGTGGAACTCCAGGTCGCAGGCGACCAGATCCTCCACCGACGGGGCCTCACCGAGCTTGTCCAGCTGGGCCGTCAGCGCGTCCAGCTGCTGCTCGCTGATCCGCACGGCCGCCATCGCGGTCGCGGCCGGCTCCAGGATGCGGCGCACCGCGAGGAACTCCAGGACCGTGTCGTCGCGGTGGAAGTCGACGACGAAGCTCAGCGCCTCCAGCAGGAGTTGCGGGTCGAGGCTGGTGACGTACGTGCCGTCGCCCTGCCGTACGTCCAGGATCCGGATCAGCGACAGGGCGCGTACCGCCTCCCGCAGGGAGTTGCGGGACAGCCCGAGGTCGGCGGCGAGTTCGCTCTCCTTCGGCAGCCGGTCGCCCGGGCGCAGCGCGCCGGAGACGATCATTCCCTTGATCTTCTCGATCGCCTCGTCGGTGACTGCCATGGCCGGCCTCCCAGTGCGTTCAAGACCTCCGACGTATCAGGTCATTATGCAGGCGCGGGAACGCGGAAGGGGCGGCTCCGTCGGCGTGGAACCGCCCCTCCCGGATCACGGATCCCCCGGACCCGTGCCTACTTCTTGTCGAGCAGGTCCTGCACCTTGGCGCGGACGTCGTCCGTGGCGAGGCCGCGGATCGTCAGCGTCGTGCGGCGGCGCAGCACGTCGTCCTGGGTCTCGGCCCACTCGTGGTCCCGGGCCCAGGCGACCTGCGCCCAGATCTCCGGGGCGTCGGGGTGGACGCGCTCGGCGAGCTCGGGGCTCTCGTTGGCCATGCGGGCGATGTCGAAGGCCAGCGAGCCGTAGTGCGTGGCCAGGTGCCTGGCCGTGTCGGCGGCCATGCGCGGGCCGGGCGCCGGCCGGTCGCTGAGCAGCCGGTGGGCGACCGCGCGCGGGTTGGCGATGCCGGGCAGCGGCAGCTTCTTCGGCAGGGCGCTGATCGGCTCGAAGTCGTCGCCCAGCGGGTGGCCCGGCAGCGTCTCCAGCTTCTTCATGATGGTGCGGCCGATGTGGCGGAAGGTGGTCCACTTGCCGCCCGCGACCGACAGCATGCCGCCCCGGCCCTCGGTCACCACCGTCTCGCGCTTGGCCTTGGCGGTGTCGCCGGGGCCGCCCGGCAGTACGCGCAGGCCGGCGAAGGAGTACGTGATGAGGTCGCGGCTCAGCTGCTGGTCGCGGACCGAGAAGGCGGCCTCGTCGAGGATCTGGGTTATGTCCTGCTCGGTGACCGAGACGTCCGCCGGGTCACCCTCGAACACCTCGTCGGTGGTGCCGAGCAGCAGCATGTCCTCCCAGGGGAGGGCGAAGGTGATGCGGTACTTGTCGATCGGGGTGGCAAGTGCGGCCTTCCAGGGCGAGGTGCGCTTGAGGACCAGGTGCGCGCCCTTCGACAGACGGATGGACGGCGCCGCCTTCGGGTCCTCCAGCTTGCGCAGGTGGTCGACCCACGGGCCGGTCGCGTTGAGCACCAGCCGGGCACTGACGCCGAACTCGTCGCCGGACAGGCGGTCCTTCAGCTCGGCGCCGGTGACACGGCCCTGCGTGAAGCGCAGACCCGTCACCTCGGCGTGGTTCAGGACGACCGCGCCCGCCTCGACGGCCCCGCGCACCGTCATCAGCGCCATGCGGGCGTCGTTCATCTGGTCGTCGCCGTACACGGCCACGGCCTTGAGGTTCTCGGTGCGCAACTCGGGCACGTCCTGCGCGGCCTTGGCCGGCGAGAGCAGGTGCCCGACGCCGTCGCCGAACGCGGAGAGCGCGGAGTAGGCGAAGACGCCCGCGCCGAGCTTCGCCGCGCCGTGCGGCCCGCCCTTGTACACGGGGAGGTAGAACGTGAGCGGGTTCGCCAGGTGGGGAGCCACCTGGCGGGAGACCGCACGGCGCTCGAAGTGGTTCTCCGCCACCAGCTTCAC
>NZ_JBEXSH010000939.1:0-3385 GCF_040613555.1 Streptomyces sp. NPDC006265 | reverse complement strand
TCTCGCGCGGGCCGTGGTGGCCGGGGGCCGGAGTGTTGTCGTCGGTGTCCTGCTCCGAGCCGTAGCCGTGATCGTGCTCGTGGCTCGCGGGGGCGGGGAGCGGTGCGGGATTCCCGGGCTCGGCGGCCGGCCCGGAGCCGTCGGACGCGGCGGCCGGGGCGGCTTCGGGCACATGCGGCGGGGTGGCGGGGACGGGTCTGGGCGCGGGCGGCGTCCCGGGCAGGCCGGCGCCCGAGCCCTGGGACGTGCCGGAACCGCTTCCCGGCCCTCCTCCCGCCGCTCTCCGGGTCGAACGCGGGGCGCTGGCAGCCGGGGGCAGTACCTCGGGGTCGATACGCGTCAGCAGGTGACTGCCGACCCGCAGCACCGCCCGCACACCGCCGTACGGAGACGGGGACGACACGTCCACGCTCAGGTCGAACTGCCGGGTCAGCCGGCCGATGGCCGCGAGCCCCATGCGCGGCGGATCACCGAGCTCGGTCAGCAGGATCGGCTCCGAGCCGGCGACCATCCGCTGGGCCCGGGCCCGCTCGTCCTGGGTCATGCCCAGACCGGCGTCGTCCACGGTGACACAGACACCGTGGTGGACCGCCTCGAGGTTGACCACGACCTCCGTGTCGGGCGCGGAGTGCCGCAGCGCGTTGTCGAGGAGCTCGGCCACGATGATGGCGACCGGCTCGACGGCGTGGGACACCAGGGCCGTACCGGCGTCCAGGTGGTTGCTGACCCGGACCCGCCGGTAGCCCGCGAGCCGGGCCTGGCCGCCCGTGACCGCGTCCACCAGATGGGACTCCTCCCGGGCGAGCCCCACCCAGGCGCCGCACACCACCGCGGCGGTCTGCGCGCGCCGAAGCGATTGCTCGTTCTCGTGGTCCAGCTCGAACAGGGTCTGCGCCAACTCGGGATCGTCATAGCGCTGTTGCAGCCCGCGCAGGGCGTCCTGCAGCCGGTACAGGGCTGCCTGGATCTCCCGGGTGGCCCCGCGCATCCCGGCCTGCGCCGCCGCGTCGATCCGGGTGCGCTGCGCGGCCAACTCGGCGTGCAGCCCCTCCAGGACCTGCTCCAGGGCGAAACCCAGCGGCGAACCGGCCAGTTGCGGGTTCAGGGGGCCGGGCACGGTGACGTGGGAATGCGCGGCCTGCCGGGCCGCGGCGGGCAGCCGCCGCCCCGCGAGATGTTCGACCTCGGAGGTGAACGCCCGCGTCGTGCCGTCGAGTCGGGCCCGCAGCGCGGTCGTCTTCGCGCGCTGCGCGGCCAGTTGCCGCCGTGAGCGCAGCAGCCCGCCACCGAGGGCGAAAGCGGACAGTGTGCCGAGGGCGAGGGCGCCGACGGCCAGGTCCGGTATTTCGATCATCGAATCGATTCCAGGAGGGAGTCGGGCAGGGCTGGGTCCGAGGGGCTCTGGCGAGTCACCCGCAGCACAGTACACACCGTCATCGCCCGGTCTCGCACGGTGGAGTGCCACTTCGTTCCGAAAGTGATCGGTGTCTGTGGGATTCCGAGGCAACTGTCTGAATTGCCATACTTAAGGGGGGAGTTGGTGGTGTGTGGGGGTCTGACCGGCCGGTCCGTCCGTCGTGACAGGGAGGTCACTCCATGTGACGGGCGCAGGCTGTGTGCCCCACCGGAGGGCGGGTACCCGTCCGGCGTTTGAAGAGGTCCGCTCCGCGAGAAGGAGGCCCGCATGAGCAGCGCATCGGAGACCGGCGGTGTGACCGGTACGCAGGACAAGGACTACAACCTCATCTGGTATGTCGAGGCATGCCTGAACAATGCCCTGCGCCTGGAGAGCTACATCCAGGACGCGGAGCGCGCCAAGGACACCGAGGTCGCGGACCTGTTCCGCAAGGCACAGGCGGACAGCCGCAAGGGCGCCGAGCTGGGCAAGGGGCTGCTGCGCGCACGCCTCGACGGAGGCTGAGGCTCATCGGCCCTCGAAGGCCCGGACCCGTCCGGTTCCGGGCCTTCCTCCGCCTCAGAGCCTCCTCCGCCTCAGAGCCTCCTCCGCCTCAGAGCCGGAAGACGTCGCCCACCCGCCCGGCGAGTTCGTCCGCCGTCATCGAGCCGTCCACGGTGATGGCGGGCAGTCCCAGGCGCGCGGTCTCCTCGCGCAGCCGCTCCGTGAACAAGGCGTCCCGTACGGCGACGTTGTGCTCGGCCCGCGCGGGATCACCGGTCCGCCGCGTGAACCCGCCCTCCGGTGTGGCACGGCTCGTGAAGGCGAACCGGCGGAATTCCGGAGTGGGAAGCAACCAGACGGCGTGTCCGGGCCCGGGGAGCAGCGGCTCCACCAGGTGCGGCAGCAGACGGAATCCCTCGACGACGACAGGTGTCCCAGCCGGCAGGCGCGCGAGATCCTCGATGATCAGATCGAAGGCCTCGCCCCGGAACCAGTGGAACGTCTCGAGCATGGTCTCGGGGGACCGGCCGACCCACCGCTCGTCCATGTCCATGGCCATGAACGCGTGCAGGAAGGGCGCCTCCTCGGCGGTGGTCCGGCGCGCGTGATCCACCATCACGTCGTCGGTCGCGTAGAGACGCCAGCCGTGCCGGTCGGCGAGCCGGCGGGCGATCGTGGACTTGCCCGCGCCGCTTCCGCCGCCGATCCAGTAGACGTGCCGCATGGCTCTCCTCTTCCGTGGTCGCCGCCGGTTGATGCTCCTATCGCTGTCAAGCGGCTTGGAGCCGGTCGCGGTAGGCGTGGGCGAGGTCGTCGTCCCTTCCCGGACACCGCCACCCCCTCCCACCCCCGCCGAGCGGGCCGAAGCCGCACGCCGGGAGCGCCTCGCGCGGAAGACGGCGGAACGGGAGCAACGGTTCGCCCACGAACGACGTCAATGGGGCGGACGGCTGCCGAGTGACGCGCTGCGCACGGTCGACGGCAACGTCAGCGGGCTGCGCGGCTTCGACCCCGCCCTCCTGCACGCCCTCGACGCCGCGGGCCCCGCAACCCAGCGCGCGGTGGCCCGGTTCGCCGCCCGCCTGGCCTGCGAGGCGGCCGGACTCACCGCACTCCACTGGGTCGCCCACGCGCTCACGGCCCTGGCCGAAGACCGCCCGCTGCCGCCGCCCTTCGACGACGACGCCCGCATGTGGCACGCCCTCGCCTCCGACCCGGCCGTCTCGGACCGGACCGGACCGTAGGGCGTGCCGTCCCGCCCGAAATGCCGCCCTCCGGGCCCCGGCCACCTCCGCGGCCACGTCGAGGCCGCGGTTCCGGAGGGCGGCACCGTGGGTGCCGGGCCCCGCGGCGGCCCCCGAGGAGCCGCAGGACTGGCCGCTGTCGGAAGAGGAGCCCCAGCACCGGCCTCCGTCGGACGAGAAGCCGCAGGACTCGCCGCCGTCGGACTCCGACTCGGGCCCGCACGCCGCGATGATCACCATC
>NZ_JBEXSH010000938.1:0-3389 GCF_040613555.1 Streptomyces sp. NPDC006265 | reverse complement strand
TTGTCGGCCCGGGGCGCCTGGGAAGTCGCTTGTCAGTTGCTCAAGCAGCACGACCATGGCGTCCGGCGGGCCGGATGCCATAGGTAAAGACGAACGTCTGGTGCTTGAACATGGGGGCAAGTATGCACCGCCTCCGGGGGCCGTCCAAGCCGGTTCGCATCCTGAGACGGGGTGGTCCTGCGGCACACGGAAAGAGCGCGGCGGCCCCCCGGTAGAATCGGGTGGCACAAGACCCCCGCCCCACCGCCGGAAGGCACCCCGTGTCATCAGCGACTCCCGCTGCCAACGCCGCCGACACCGTCCTGGTCGTCGACTTCGGCGCGCAGTACGCCCAGCTCATCGCCCGTCGTGTCCGCGAGGCGCGGGTCTACAGCGAGATCGTGCCGAGCACCATGCCGGTCCGGGAGATGCTCGCCAAGAACCCCGCGGCGATCATCCTCTCCGGCGGCCCCTCGTCGGTCTACGCGGAGGGCGCGCCCAGCCTGGACCGCGAGATCTTCGAGGCCGGCGTCCCCGTCTTCGGCATGTGCTACGGCTTCCAGCTGATGGCGCGAACCCTCGGCGGCACCGTCGACAACACCGGCGCCCGCGAGTACGGCCGCACCGACCTGCATGTCTCCAAGGTCTCCTCCACCCTCTTCGAGGGCACCCCCGCCGAGCAGCCCGTGTGGATGTCGCACGGCGACGCCTGCTCCGCCGCGCCCGAGGGCTTCTCCGTCACGGCCTCCACGGACGTCGTACCGGTCGCCGCCTTCGAGAACGACGAGAAGAAGCTCTACGGCGTCCAGTACCACCCCGAGGTGATGCACTCCACGCACGGGCAGCAGGTGCTGGAGCACTTCCTGTACCGGGGCGCGGGGCTCACGCCGAACTGGACGACCGGCAACGTCATCGAGGAGCAGGTCGCCGCGATCCGCGAGCAGGTCGGTGACCGGCGCGCCATCTGCGGCCTGTCCGGCGGCGTGGACTCCGCGGTCGCCGCGGCCCTCGTCCAGAAGGCCATCGGCTCCCAGCTGACCTGCGTGTACGTCGACCACGGCCTGATGCGCAAGGGCGAGACCGAGCAGGTCGAGAAGGACTTCGTGGCCGCGACCGGCGTGCAGCTGAAGGTCGTGGACGCGGAGGAGCGGTTCCTCGAGGCGCTGGCCGGGGTGTCCGACCCCGAGGAGAAGCGGAAGATCATCGGCCGCGAGTTCATCCGGGTCTTCGAGCAGGCCCAGGCCGAGATCATCGCCGACCAGGGCCCGGCCGTGGAGTTCCTCGTGCAGGGCACGCTCTACCCGGACGTCGTCGAGTCCGGCGGCGGCACCGGCACGGCCAACATCAAGTCCCACCACAACGTGGGAGGCCTGCCCGAGGACCTCGAGTTCCAGTTGATCGAGCCGCTGCGCAAGCTCTTCAAGGACGAGGTCCGCATGGTCGGGCAGGAGCTCGGCCTGCCGGACGAGATCGTCCAGCGCCAGCCGTTCCCCGGCCCCGGCCTCGGCATCCGGATCGTCGGCGAGGTCACCAAGGAGCGCCTGGACCTGCTGCGCGAGGCCGACGCCATCGCCCGTGAGGAGCTGACGGCGGCCGGCCTCGACCGCGACATCTGGCAGTGCCCGGTGGTCCTGCTCGCCGACGTCCGCAGCGTCGGCGTCCAGGGCGACGGCCGCACGTACGGCCACCCCATCGTGCTGCGCCCCGTCTCGTCCGAGGACGCCATGACGGCCGACTGGTCGCGGCTGCCGTACGAGGTCCTCGCCCGGATCTCCACACGGATCACCAACGAGGTGAAGGACGTCAACCGCGTCGTCCTCGACGTGACCTCGAAGCCGCCGGGCACCATCGAGTGGGAGTGATCCCGGAGCCGACTCCTAGGTGCGCTTGATCGTGCGCAGCGGAGCGCCGGGCTTCCAGATCTGGATGACGAGGTACGTCTCGTCCTCGACGTAGGTCCTCACGACCTCCGTCAGCTCGGTGCGGAAGAGGTGGAACGGCTCCGGCGGTTCCACCTCTTCGACGTATCCGGCCTTGGTCTCCGCGTCGTCGACCTCGACCGCCCGGCCGCTGATCCGGACGTCGCCGCCGCCCATGCCCGTGCCCTCCCCGGGGTTCGCCTGGAGCGCGAAGCGCGGGTCGCGGCGCAGGTCGAGGGCCTTGAGCGAGTCCGGCATCATGCCGAGCCACAGTTCGCCGTTCAGGACCCGCACCTCCAGGCCGCTGGTGCGGGGCGAACCGTCCTTGCGGAGGGTGGCGAGGATGTGGTGGGTGTAGGCGCCGAAACGCTTCTCGACGGTGCCGGCCAGATCCGGTTCGGCGGTGGCGAAAGCCGCCCAGTTCGCTGTCATGGCACGAGTGTCGCGCCGAAATCCGACATCTTCTGTCGGCTATTCGTGGGGTTGGGGAGCCAGGGGGCACACGAGTGGGCACAGGGTGCTCACAGGGGCGCTCGTGTCATCTTCACGATTCGCTTCTGTTCTTCCCGGCCTCACGGACGGTAATTTCCGCCCGTACGCAGACCCAGTGCTGGAGGACCTATGAGCGGGCCCACCCCGCCCCTGCCGCTGCCCACCGACCGGCTGCGGTTCGCCATGCCGCCGATGCACGAGTCGGTCGAGGACGAGCGCCGGCACCGCAAGGAGCGGCTCGCGGGCGCCCTGAGGATCTTCGGCCGGCTCGGCTTCGAGGACGGCGTCTCCGGGCACATCACCGCCCGCGACCCGGAATTCACCGACTGCTTCTGGGTCAACCCGTTCGGGATGCCCTTCCGGCACGTCACCGTGAGCGACCTCGTGCTCGCCAACCAGGACGGCCAGGTCGTCGAGGGCGGCTACCACGTCAACCAGGCTGCCTTCACCGTGCACGCCCAGGTCCACGCCGCCCGGCCCGACGTGGTCGCCGTCGCCCACTGTCACTCGGTGCACGGGCGGGCGCTCGCGGCCCTCGGTGAGCTGCTGGAGCCGATCACCCAGGAGAGCTGCGCCTTCTACGAGGACCACGCCCTCTACGACACGTACACGGGCGTCTCCGTCGACGCGGAGGAGGGACGGCGTATCGCGGCCGTGCTCGGCTCCCGCAAGGCGCTCGTGCTGCGCAACCACGGGCTGCTGACCGTCGGGGACTCGGTGGACGCGGCGGCCTGGTGGTTCGTGTCGATGGAGCGCTCCTGCCAGGTGCAGCTGACGGCGCAGGCGGCCGGGCGGCCGGTCCGGATCGATCACCGGATGGCCGTGGCGACACGGGAGCAGCTGGGCGGCGACCTCGTGGCGTGGATCAACTACCAGCCGATGTGGGAGGACGTCAGCCGGAGCGAGCCGGGTCTGCTGAGCTAGTGCCGCGGCAGGCAACGTTTGCCCGTTGAGGAGCGGCGTCCGGTGCGTGCTCTCGGCGTGCCGGCCGGAAGCCCT
>NZ_JBEXSH010000937.1:0-3389 GCF_040613555.1 Streptomyces sp. NPDC006265 | reverse complement strand
CGCGCGGCCCGCCCCCCCCCGCCCCCCCCCCCCGGCGCCGTACAGCTGTGGCTGCGTACATCCTCCGACGCGTCATGGGCGCGGTGCTGTTGCTGCTGGTGGTCAGCGCAGTCACCTTCGCCATCTTCTTCCTGGTCCCCCGCATCGGGGGACAGACGGCCGACCAGTTGGCCACCCAGTACGTCGGCAAGGACGCGAACCCCGCTTCCGTCGCCGCGATCAAGCAGAACCTCGGTCTTGATCTGCCCGTCTACGAGCAGTACTGGCACTTCATCAAGGGCATCGTTGCGGGTGCGGACTACCGGTTCGGCCCCGACGCGACGCACTGCAGCGCACCCTGCTTCGGGTACTCCTTCAAGAACCACGTCGAGGTGTGGCCCCAGCTCGAGGACCGGATCCCGGTCTCCTTCTCGCTGGCCGTCGGTGCCGCGGTGATCTGGGTGATCTTCGGTGTCATGACCGGTGTCATCTCGGCTCTGCGCAAGGGCAAGCCGGTCGACCGTATCGCCATGTTCATCGCGCTCGCCGGCGTCTCGCTCCCGATCTTCTTCACCGGCCAGATCCTGCTCGCGCTCTTCGTCTACGAGATCCCCATCTGGGACAGCATCGACTACGTCCCGTTCACGGAGAACCCGGCCGAATGGGCCTGGCATCTGGTGCTGCCCTGGGTCAGCCTCGCGTTCCTCTTCTCCGCGCTCTACGCCCGGCTCACCCGGGCGGGCATGCTGGAGACGATGAGCGAGGACTACATCAGAACGGCCAGGGCCAAGGGTCTCAAGGAGACCACGGTCGTGGCCAAGCACGGCCTGCGCTCCGCGCTCACCCCGATCGTCACCATCTTCGGCATGGACTTCGGCATCCTCATCGGTTCCGCGGTGCTCACCGAGACCGTCTTCTCCCTCCAGGGCATCGGCGCCTACGCCATCCAGTCCATCCAGACGAACGACCTGCCGATCATCATGGGTGTGACCATGGTCGCCGCGTTCTTCATCGTCTTCTGCAATCTGATCGTCGACCTGGTGTACGCCGCCATCGACCCCCGGGTGAGGTACTCGTGAGCAAGCTCGACAAAGCCGCGCTCGGCGAACCGGACACCACCGCCGCGTCCGTCCCGGACGACGTCTTCCTGTCCGTCCGTGATCTGCGCATCCACTTCGACACCGACGACGGCCTGGTCAAGTCCGTCGACGGGGTCAGCTTCGACGTGCGCAAGGGCAGGACCCTGGGCATCGTGGGCGAGTCCGGCTCCGGCAAGTCGGTCACCTCGCTCGGCGTGATGGGCCTGCACCGCTCGGCCCGCGCCAAGGTCTCCGGCGAGGTCTGGCTCGACGGCCAGGAGCTGATTGAGGCCGCCCCCGACGACGTACGGCGGCTGCGCGGCCGGAAGATGGCCATGATCTTCCAGGACCCGCTGTCGGCGATGCACCCCTACTACTCCGTCGGACAGCAGATCGTCGAGGCGTACCGCGTCCACCACGACGTCAGCAGGAAGGCCGCCAAGCAGCGGGCCATCGAGATGCTCGACCGGGTCGGCATCCCCGAGCCCGCCAAGCGCGTCGACGGCTACCCGCACGAGTTCTCCGGCGGTATGCGCCAGCGCGCCATGATCGCCATGGCGCTGGTGAACAATCCCGAGCTGCTCATCGCCGACGAGCCGACCACCGCCCTGGACGTCACCGTGCAGGCGCAGATCCTGGACCTGATCCATGATCTGCAGAAGGAGTTCGGCTCCGCGGTCATCATGATCACCCACGACCTGGGTGTGGTCGCCGAGATGGCCGACGACCTGCTGGTCATGTACGGCGGCCGGTGCGTGGAGCGCGGCCCCGCCGAGGACGTGTTCTCCGAGCCCCGCCACCCCTACACCTGGGGCCTGCTCGGCTCGATGCCGCGCATGGACCGCGAGGAGACGGACCGGCTCATCCCGATCAAGGGCGCGCCACCCTCCCTCATCAACCTCCCGTCCGGCTGCGCCTTCCACCCGCGCTGCCCGTACGCGGACATCCCGAAGGACAACGTCACCCGCACGGTCCGCCCCGAGCTGACCGAGGTCGGCAACTCGCACTGGGCCGCCTGCCACATGACGCAGGAGCAGCGGGAGCGTATCTGGACCGAAGAGATTGCGCCGAAGCTGTGAGCGACGACAAAACGGTGAGCACACCGGACACCAGCGGGAGCACCCTCACCAAGGGAACCACCCCCGACGGCGAGGTCCTGCTGAAGGTGAGCGGCCTTCAGAAGCACTTCCCGATCCGCAAGGGCCTGCTCCAGCGGCAGACCGGCGCGGTGCGTGCCGTCGACGGCATCGACTTCGAGGTGCGCAGGGGCGAGACACTCGGCGTCGTCGGTGAGTCGGGCTGCGGCAAGTCCACCATGGGCCGGCTGATCACCCGGCTGCTGGAACCGACCGGCGGCTCGGTCGAGTTCGAGGGCCAGGACATCACGCACCTGAAGACCGGCGAGCTGCGTCCCATGCGCCGCGACGTGCAGATGATCTTCCAGGACCCGTACTCCTCGCTGAACCCCCGCCACACGATCGGCACGATCGTCGGCGCCCCCTTCCGGCTCCAGGGCGTCGAGCCCGAGGGCGGTGTGAAGAAGGAGGTCCAGCGGCTGCTGTCGGTCGTCGGCCTCAACCCCGAGCACTACAACCGCTACCCGCACGAGTTCTCCGGCGGTCAGCGCCAGCGCATCGGCATCGCCCGCGCGCTCGCGCTCAACCCCAAGCTGGTCGTGGCGGACGAGCCGGTCTCCGCACTGGACGTGTCGATCCAGGCGCAGGTGGTGAACCTGCTGGACGACCTCCAGGACGAGCTGGGTCTGACGTACGTGATCATCGCGCACGACCTGTCGGTCGTCCGGCACGTCTCGGACCGGATCGCGGTGATGTACCTCGGCAAGATCGTCGAGCTGGCCGAGCGCGACCAGCTGTACAAGTCGCCGATGCACCCGTACTCCAAGGCCCTGCTGTCGGCCGTGCCGGTTCCGGACCCGAAGCGCCGGGGCGCCAAGAGCGAGCGCATCCTGCTCAAGGGCGACGTGCCCTCGCCGATCGCCCCGCCGAGCGGCTGCCGCTTCCACACCCGGTGCTGGAAGGCGACGGAGATCTGCAAGACGACCGAGCCGCCGCTCAAGGAGCTGCGGGCCGGGCAGCAGGTCGCCTGTCACCACCCGGAGAATTTCGAGGACCAGCAGCCGCAGGACACCAAGCTGCTGTCGTCGGCGCACGAGGCGGCCGGGGAGAACAACGTGGAGAAGACCACGGGGAACGACGCCGCGACCGTAGAGAAGTGAGTCACCCCGAGCCCCCGCCCTCGTACATCAGGGCGGGGGCTCACCCGTGGGTGAAAATGACCGGGTGCTCCAGCAACTCTTCAGCCCGTCCGTCC
>NZ_JBEXSH010000936.1:0-3393 GCF_040613555.1 Streptomyces sp. NPDC006265 | reverse complement strand
TTCCTTTGTACTCACCCTCTCGGGCTTTCCTCCGGGCTTCCCTTCGGTCTTGCGTTTCCGACTCTATCAGATCCTTTTCGATCCGATTTCCTCGGCGCTTTCCAGGTTCCCGCTTCCGCGTTTCCCTTTCCGGCGGTTCCGACTCTATCAGATCCTTTCGGGCCTGATCCCCGGTCAGCGGGGTTTGCCTTCGCGGCTGTTGGGCCGTTCCGACGTCCCTAACCTTAGCGCGCTCTCTCGGCGATTCCCAAATCGAAGCCGGTGAGGAGTCGATCGGTCGTCGAGTCCCTATTCGAATTGAATTCGGGCGTGCCGAAATCAACCCTATCGGGAGGTCGAGCTGGTGGTTTGGGTGCCGCTGGTGCGGCGGAAGTGCTGTCGAAGAACCGTTACGGCTCTGCGGCAACCCGAAGAACTTTACGGATCCGCCAGGGGGCTGTCAAGCGGCCCTGTCAAGATCTTTTCGGCCCGGGGGTCAGTCCAGGTCGGTGAGACGTCCGCCGGCGTCCGGCTGGGAGTCCTCGACCCGACGCAGCAGACGCGTGAGCACTTCGCCCAGCGCCGTGCGCTCGCCGGGCGTCAGGTCCTGGAGCAGGTCCTCCTCGAAGACCGACGCCAGGCGCATCGCCTCCAGCCACTTCTCTCGCCCCTCGGATGTCAGCTCCACGATGACTCGTACGCGGTTGGACTCGTCTCGCTCACGGGTCACCAGGGATTCGGCAACCATGCGGTCGATCCGGTGAGTCATCGCGGCCGGGGTGAGTCCGAGGCGCTTGGCGAGGTCGCTGGGGCCCAGACGGTAGGGAGCGCCGGAGAGAACGAGGGCCTTGAGGACCTCCCACTCCGCGTTGCTGATGCCGAGGGCCGAGGTCTGACGGCCGTAGGCGACGTTCATGCGGCGGTTCAGGCGGGAGAGGGCCGAGACGATCTGCTCGACCTGGGGGTCGAGGTCCTGGAACTCGCGCTGATACGCGGCGATCTGCTCTTCGAGGGTCGGCTCACTGGGGCCGGGGGTGTCGCCCATGTGCGCAGTATCGCACGATCGTTCTTTGCCTTGAAGTCCTTGGGTATGTACTCTTTAGCGTCGAACTTTAGTTTCGAAGTCTTCACTCCTAACTTGTGAGAGAGGTGAACGTGACCAGGGCGATGGGCGCGGCGATGCGCCGGATTCACGTGGGCAACGCACTCAGCGCGTTCGGGCTCGGCTTCACGGTCCCGTACCTGTACGTCTATGTGGCGCAGGTGCGAGGGCTGGGGGCCATGACGGCGGGTCTCGTACTCGCCGTCTTCGCTGTGGCCGCGCTGGTCGTGCTGCCGTTCGCCGGGCGGGCCATCGTCCGGCGGGGCCCGCTGCCGGTGTTGCTCGCCGCCCTGGTCACCGCCGCTGTGGGCGCACTCAGTCTGGGGATCGCGAGCAGCGCCGCGGCGGTGCTGGTGTCGGCTTCCCTGCTGGGGGCCGGGCAGGCCGTGATGCAGCCGGCGCTCGCGACGATGATCGTCGACTGCTCGTCGGCGGACACGCGCTCGCGCGCCTTCGCCATGCAGTTCTTCCTGCAGAACCTGGGGCTCGGCGTCGGTGGCCTGATCGGTGGGCATCTGGTCGACACCACCAGCGCCGCCTCCTTCACGCTGCTCTTCGCTATCGAGGCGGCGATGTTCCTGCTGCTGGTCGTGGTGATGGTGACCGTGCGGATGCCGCACGCGCCGCGGATCGAGGTCGCTCCCAAGGCCTCGGGCCGGGGCAACTGGAAGCAGCTGATGGGCAACCGGGCCATGGTGCAGCTCTGCGTGCTGGGCTTCGTGCTGTTCTTCGCATGCTACGGCCAGTTCGAGTCCGGTCTCAGTGCGTACGGGGTCGAGGCCGCCGGGATCTCGACGTCCGCGCTGGGGACCGCGCTCGCCGCCAACACGCTGGTGATCGTCGTCGCGCAGTTCGCCGTGCTGCGGTTCGTGGAGCGGCGCCGGCGGTCGCGGGTGATCGCCGCTGTCGGGCTGATCTGGGCCGTGGCGTGGGCCGTCGCCGGGTACGCCGGGCTCGGGCACGGGAGCCAGGAGATGGCGACAGCCGCGTTCGTCTCGACGTACGCGCTGTTCGGGCTGGGTGAGGCGATGCTGTCGCCGACCGTGGCCCCGCTGGTCGCGGATCTCGCGCCGGAGGGGATGGCGGGGCAGTACAACTCCGCGTTCGCCCTGGTCAAGCAGCTCGCGCTGGCCGTCGGGCCGGCGGTGGGCGGGCCGCTGGGGGCCTCGTTGCACGCGCCGTACATCGTGGCGTTCCTGGTGTTCTCGCTGGGGATCACCGTCCTGGCCGTGCGGTTGGGGCGGCAGCTGACCGATGTGCAGGATCAGCCGTGGCTCGGCAAGAGCCGGGTCGTGGCGCGGGGTGGGGCGCCCGTTTCCGCGGACGTCTGATCCCGGTTCTCCACCAGGCCTGTCGGTTGGGTCAGACCCTAGGTGGTCCGGGTGCGGAGCAGTGCGAACTCGCACCAGACCGCCTTGCCGCCGCCGGGTGTGCGGCGGCAGCCCCAGTTCGAGGCGATCGTGGCGACGATGGCGATGCCGCGGCCCGATTCGTCGCCCGGTTCCGCGCGGCGGCGTCTGGGGAGGTGGTCGTCGCCGTCGGTGACCTCGATGATCAGGCGTCTGTCCGTGCGGCGCAGGCGCAGTCTCATCGGCGGGGTGCCGTGCTGGAGGGAGTTGGCGACCAGTTCGCTGGTGGCCAGGACTCCCAGGTCGTGCAGGTCGGCGGGGAAGCGCCAGCTGGTCAGGACGCCGGAGGCGAAGGCACGCGCGCGGGGTGCCGCTTCCACGCCGCCCAGGAGTTCCAGGGCGGCGTTGCGGAAGAGCTCGCTGTCCGCGCCCGTGCGGGCGGGGTGCTGGAGGACCAGGACGGCCACGTCGTCGTCGTGGTCGGGGGTCACGCCGGCGGAGCGGACCAGGCGGTCGCAGACGACCTGGGGTGTGCCGGTGGCTCCCGCCAGGGCGCGTTCCAGGGCGGCGATGCCCTCGTCCAGGTCCGCGTCGCGGCGCTCCACCAGGCCGTCCGTGTAGAGGACGGCCGTCGAGCCGGGGGCCAGGGGGATCGAGCCCGAGGTGTGCATCCAGCCGCCGGTGCCGAGCGGGGGGCCGGTGGGTTCGTCGGCGCGCAGCACCGTGCCGTTCTCGTCGCGGACGAGGATGGGGAGGTGTCCCGCCGAGGAGTAGATCAGCTTGCCCTCGTTCGGGTCGTGGATGGCGTACGCGCACGTGGCGATCTGGTTGGCGTCGATCTCGGCGGCCAGGCCGTCCAGGAGCTGGAGGACCTCGTGCGGGGGGAGGTCGAGGCGGGCGTAGGCGCGGACCGCCGTGCGGAGCTGGCCCATGACGGCCGCGGCGCGGACGCCCCGGCCCATG
>NZ_JBEXSH010000935.1:0-3401 GCF_040613555.1 Streptomyces sp. NPDC006265 | reverse complement strand
CTTGTCCGTACCGACGACACCGCCGCGGACGAGACCTGCACCCGGCGCGCCTATACGCTGGACGCCAACAGCAACCCGAAGGTCGACGAGAACGAGGAACACGACAAGATGCTCAGCCGGGGCATCCTCGAATCGTTCCGATCGGCTTGGCTGCAGGACCCCGCCGTGGACTTCACCGACCCCGACATCAGCATCGTGAACGCCGACCTGACCGGCCTGCCGCCCACGGCCCTCCACTACGGCGAGTACGAGACACTTGCCGGCGAGGGCGCCGACTTCGGCCGCCGGCTCGCCGACTTCAAGATTGTTTCCGAGGTCCGCCCGCTGCCCGCGGGCCAGCACTCGTTCATCCTCGGCGCGGGGCGCGTGCCCGAGGTGGACCGGGCGATCGGACGGATGGGGCAGTGGCTCCGCCGCTACCTCGGCAGCTGATGCGGAAGCCGCTCGGACATACGCATCATCCGCTGAAGGGCAACCGAGAAGGTCACGCAAAGGGATGGCTGACATGAAGGCATTCATCGCCGAGAAGTACGGCAAGGACGGCGTGCGCGCCGCAGACGTTCCAGAACCCGCCGTCGGGGACGGCGACGTCCTGGTCCGAGTGAGCGCCACCAGCATCAACCCGCTGGACAAGATGGTCCGCAACGGGGAGTTCAAACGACTCCTGAGGTACAAGCCGCCCTTCGTGCTCGGCCACGACGTCGCCGGCGTCGTGACGAAGGTCGGGTCCGCTGTGCGCGAGGTGGCCGTCGGCGACGAGGTCTACGCGCGTCCCCGCGACCTGCGGATCGGAGGCTTCGCCGAGTTCATCGCGATCGACCAGGACGACGTCTCGCCCAAGCCGGAGTCACTCACCCTCCGCGAGGCGGCCGCGGTCCCGCTGGTGGCCTTGGCCTCCTGGCAGATCCTCGTCGACCGTGCCCGTGTGAAGCCGGGTCAGAAGGTGCTCGTCCACGCCGGTGCCGGTGGCCTCGGGTCGACGGCCATCCAGCTCGCCAAGCACCTCGGTGCCACGGTGGCGACGACCACGAACACCCGCACTCAGGAGCTGGTCAGGAGCCTCGGCGCCGACATCGTCGTCGACTACACCAAGAAGGACTTCTCGAAGGTGCTGTCCGGCTACGACCTGGTCCTGGACTCCCTGGGCGGGGCGAACCTCGAGAAGTCGCTGACCGTACTGAAGCCGGGCGGCCTGGCCATCGGCGTGGCCGGCCCGCCGGACGCCGGTTTCGCCAGGCAACTCGGCGCCCCCTCGGTCATGGGGGTGGTCATGAACGCGCTCAGTCGCAAGGTGCGCAAGCAGGCCAAGGCCCTGGGCGTGCGCTATCAGTTCTTCTTCATGCAGGCCAGCGGCTCCCAGCTCCGTGAGCTGGGCGCCCTCTACGACAAGGGACAGCTTCGCCCGGTCATCGACCGAACGTTCCCCTTCGACCAGACGCTCAAGGCGATGGCGTACGTCGAGCAGGGCCATACCACGGCCGGAAAGGTCGTGATCTCGATGGCGCCCGGCAACGAGTGAATCGGGCCGGCCGCAGAGAACACGTGTCGGTGCTCCAAGACACCGTCGACACACCATTGGAGTACGTTCGCCATCCAATACGATGTGGAAGGCGTTGGAGGGCGGGTGACCCTTCTGGCGCTCAAAGGAGCGAGCGCGTGCCGCGTTACGGGAAAGAGCACAAACAGGCGACGAGGCAGCGGATCATCGAGACCGCCGGCCGCCGGTTCAAGCGGGACGGCATCGACGGCTCGGGCATCTCGACGCTGATGGCGGACGCCGGACTGACCAACGGCGCCTTCTACGCCCACTTCGCATCCAAGGACGACCTCGTGGCCACCGCGGTCGCGGACCAGTTGCGGGCGCAGTACGCGAACGTCATCGAGCAGGCGGCCCCCGGCATCGCCGGACTCGAGCAGATCGTACGGTGGTATCTCTCACCCCAGCACCGCGACAGTCCCGACGACGGCTGCCCCTCCGCGGCACTCCTCGATGAGATCGGGCGCTGCGGGGACGAGACCAAACAGGCGTACACCGACGGCGTGCTCGCCGTCATCGACGGTATCGCCGCTCGCCTGGCGCCCGACGATCCGAGCTCGGTACACACAAAGACCCTCAGCGTCTACGCCATGATGGTCGGAACGCTACAGCTCTCCCGCTCCCTGGACGACCAGCGACTCTCCGACGAACTCCTCAACGAGGGCATCCGCAACGCTCTCACCCTGCTCGGCGTACAGACGTCCCGCTGACGCGGCGCAGCACCACGCGGCTGCCTCGGCGAGCCGCTCCACACCACCCCCAGCGAAGCGCCTGCCGCTTCGGCGGGGCCTTTCGTGCGACACACCTCAAGGGCTGTCCCGTCACCTGGGACCGCACCTCGTTGATCGGGTCCATGTACGGCACTACGCCCGGCACCCGGGGAGAGTTCCGCCGCTGCGGTGTCTTCACCCGACCGAGTTGCCGGCCGTCAGGGGCTGTCGCCGCCCCAGTCCCAGCGGGCCGGATCGCCGGGGCGCGGGTCGTACAGCGCCCGGCCCCCGAGCCGAACCGCCCACGCTCCGTAAGGAGGGAGACACCGTCGTCGATCTCCGCCGGCCTCCAGCCAGTGATCTCGAGCAGCAATCCGTCCAGCGGCTCGCCCACCAGTTCGGCGTACTCCGTCCCGGCCCCGGGCCCGGGTAGTCGCGGTCGGCGCCTAGGCCCGGCCGCGCAGCAGCTGCTCGTCGTCACGGTCCATCCGTTCAGCCTGGCAGCCGCCACTGACAGCCGGGTTCGGTCACATCACCTGCGGAAGCGGGCGAGCCAGGTTCCGCCGGCCTTCTGCTCGGCCACGGCCTGGCCCTGCTCCTCATGCCGGGGCTCGTGCGACCAGGCTTGCTGAACATCGGCGACGAACCGCCGGTCGCAGTCCCCGCACAGGGACGGGCGGGGCTCTGGGGAAGCGCCCCAGCCGACGCGTCCGGTCGCCTTCCACCGTTCGTCGGTGAACGAGGCACCGCACTCGGTGCAGACGGGACGCGGACCTCACTGGGGTTTGGGGTGATTTGGTCTTGCTGGGGTCATACGGCGAGCTCGACGTCCGCGGGCGAGCGGGGTTCGTAGAAGGTGCCGTCTCGGAGCATGGCGAACAGGACGCTGATGCGGTGGCGGGCGAGGCGGAGGAGGGCCTGGGTGTGGGTTTTGCCGCGGGCGCGTTGCTTGTCGTAGTAGGTGCGGGAGGCGGGATCGGCGTTCATGCAGGCGAAGGCGGAGAGGAACATGGCACGTTTGAGCTGCCGCTTTCCGCCTCGGGGTGCGTGTTCGCCGTGGATGGAGCCGGCGGGGACGATCCACGGGCCGAGCGGGGTGAAGCCGGGGGCGTTCTTGCTGCGCAGCCAGTCGGTGCCGATCGGGGGCATGTCCC
>NZ_JBEXSH010000934.1:0-3410 GCF_040613555.1 Streptomyces sp. NPDC006265 | reverse complement strand
GTCTATCTGGCCGCGTTGGGCCCGGCCGCCGCGCACACCGCGCGGCTGACCTTCGCCGCGAACCTGTTCCAGGCCGGCGGCGTCGAGCCCGTCACCGAGGGCTCCTTCGAGGACAGCGGCGCCACGGAGGTCTGTCTGTGCTCCAGTGACGCGCTGTACGAGGAGCAGGCCGAGGCGGAGGCCGCGCGGCTGCGGGCCGCCGGCGCCTCGCATGTGTTCCTCGCCGGGCGCCCCGGGCAGCACTGCGGTGTCGACGCGTACGTGTTCGCGGGCTGTGACGCCGTCGCCGTGCTGTCCGCCACCCTCGACCGCATGGGAGTTGTGTCCTGATGGGAATCCCCGACTTCTCCGGGATCGAGCTGGGCACGCCGGCCCCCGACGGCGGCACCGACGAGTGGCGTACGGCGGTCAAGAACGCCTCCGGTGGGGACGACCTGCTCTGGGAGACCCCTGAGGGCATCGCCGTCAAACCGCTCTACACCGGCCGTGACCTGGAGGGCCTGGACTTCCTGGACACGTACCCGGGAGCGGCGCCGTTCCTGCGCGGCCCGTACCCGACGATGTACGCCAACCAGCCCTGGACCATCCGCCAGTACGCCGGCTTCTCGACGGCCGAGGAGTCCAACGCCTTCTACCGGCGCAACCTCGCGGCCGGCCAGAAGGGCCTGTCGGTCGCCTTCGATCTGCCCACGCACCGCGGCTACGACAGCGACCACCCGCGCGTGACGGGTGACGTCGGCATGGCGGGCGTGGCGATCGACTCGATCTACGACATGCGACAGCTGTTCGACGGGATCCCGCTGGACAGGATGACCGTGTCGATGACGATGAACGGCGCCGTGCTGCCGGTGCTGGCGCTGTACATCGTCGCCGCCGAGGAACAGGGCGTGCCGCCCGAGAAGCTGGCCGGGACCATCCAGAACGACATCCTCAAGGAGTTCATGGTCCGCAACACCTACATCTACCCGCCGAAGCCGTCGATGCGGATCATCTCCGACATCTTCGCCTTCACCTCGCAGCGGATGCCGCGCTACAACTCCATCTCCATCTCCGGCTACCACATCCAGGAGGCCGGTGCGACGGCCGACCTGGAGCTGGCGTACACGCTCGCGGACGGGGTGGAGTACATCCGGGCGGGCCGGGAAGCCGGCTTGGACGTGGACGCGTTCGCGCCGCGGCTGTCGTTCTTCTGGGCCATCGGCATGAACTTCTTCATGGAGGTCGCCAAGCTGCGGGCGGCGCGCCTGCTGTGGGCGAAGCTCGTGAAGCAGTTCGACCCGCAGAACGCCAAGTCCCTTTCCCTGCGCACCCATTCGCAGACCTCGGGCTGGTCGCTGACCGCGCAGGACGTCTTCAACAACGTGACGCGTACCTGCGTCGAGGCCATGGCGGCCACGCAGGGGCACACCCAGTCGCTGCACACCAACGCCCTCGACGAGGCGCTCGCGCTGCCCACCGACTTCTCGGCGCGCATCGCCCGCAACACGCAGCTGCTGCTCCAGCAGGAGTCCGGCACGACCCGCGTGATCGACCCGTGGGGCGGCAGCGCGTACGTGGAGAAGCTGACGTACGACCTGGCCCGGCGGGCCTGGCAGCACATCGAGGAGGTCGAGGCCGCGGGCGGCATGGCCAAGGCCATCGACGCGGGCATCCCCAAGCTGCGCATCGAGGAGGCCGCGGCGCGCACGCAGGCCCGGATCGACTCGGGCCGCCAGCCGGTCATCGGCGTCAACAAGTACCGGGTGGAGACCGACGAGCAGATCGACGTCCTGAAGGTCGACAACTCCTCGGTGCGGGCGCAGCAGATCGAGAAGCTGCGGCGGCTGCGCGCGGAGCGGGACGAGCGGGCCTGCCAGGACGCGCTGGACGCGCTGACCCGGGCGGCGGGCAGCGAGGGCAACCTGCTGGAACTGGCCGTGCACGCGGCCCGCGCGAAGGCCACCGTCGGGGAGATCTCCGACGCCCTGGAGAAGGTGTACGGCCGGCACGCGGGGCAGATCCGTACGATCTCCGGCGTGTACCGCAACGAAACCGGAGAGTCCCCGAGCGTGGACCGCACCCGCACCCTGGTGTCCGCCTTCGAGGAGGCCGAGGGCCGCCGCCCGCGCATCCTGGTCGCGAAGATGGGCCAGGACGGCCACGACCGCGGCCAGAAGGTGATCGCCACGGCCTTCGCCGATCTCGGTTTCGACGTGGACGTCGGCCCGCTGTTCCAGACGCCCGCCGAGGTGGCCCGGCAGGCCGTCGAGGCGGACGTGCACATCGTCGGCGTCTCCTCGCTGGCGGCCGGTCACCTCACCCTCGTCCCGGCGCTGCGTGAGGCGCTGGCCGAGGAGGGCCGCGCGGACATCATGATCGTGGTCGGCGGGGTGATCCCGCCGCAGGACGTGCCGACGCTGCTGGAGATGGGCGCGGCGGCCGTGTTCCCGCCCGGGACGGTGATCCCGGACGCGGCCTACGACCTGGTGCAGCGCCTGTCGGGCGACCTCGGGCACGCCCTGTGATCGATGTCGACGCGTACGTGAAGGGTGTGCTCGACGGGAAGCGGGCGATCATCGCCCGCGCCATCACACTCGTCGAGTCGACCCGGCCGCAGCACCGCGCGCTGGCCCAGGAACTGCTGACCGCGCTGCTGCCGCACAGCGGCCGGGCCCGGCGGATCGGCGTCAGCGGGGTGCCGGGCGTGGGCAAGTCGACGTTCATCGACGCGTTCGGCACGCTGCTGACCTCGCTCGGGCACCGGGTGGCGGTGCTGGCCGTCGACCCGTCGTCCAGCCGTACGGGCGGTTCGATCCTGGGCGACAAGACCCGGATGGAGCGCCTGGCCGTGGACCCGGCGGCGTTCGTGCGCCCCTCCCCCACGGCTGGCACGCTGGGCGGGGTCGCGAAGGCCACCCGCGAGTCGATCGTGGTGATGGAGGCGGCCGGCTACGACGTGGTCCTGGTGGAGACGGTCGGTATCGGCCAGTCCGAGACCGCCGTCGCGAACATGGTCGACTCGTTCCTGCTGCTCACCCTCGCGCGCACGGGCGACCAGCTGCAGGGCATCAAGAAGGGCGTGCTGGAGCTGGCCGACGTGATCGCCGTCAACAAGGCGGACGGGCCGCACGAGCGCGACGCCCGTGCCGCCGCGCGGGAGCTGGCGGGCGCGCTGCGTCTGATGCACGGCAGGGACGCCTTCTGGACCCCGCCGGTGCTGCACTGCAGTGCCCGCGAGTCGACCGGCCTGGACACGGTGTGGGAGCGCTTGGAGCAGCACCGCACCCTGCTGGACTCCACGGGCCGGCTCACCGCGAAGCGCCGCGACCAGCAGGTCGACTGGACCTGCAGTCGATCTGCAGGGAGACGGGGCCGAGGACGAAGCCGCCGCGGCGCACCTCTGCGTCCCGCAGGGTCGCGACGACGGCGCC
>NZ_JBEXSH010000933.1:0-3410 GCF_040613555.1 Streptomyces sp. NPDC006265 | reverse complement strand
CCTCCCCCGACGCCAGCCGGGGCCGCTCTTACTCCACCAGCTCGGACAGCGGGACCTCGAGGGCCCGGGCAATGACGAGCAGATGCACGTACTTGATGCCGCTGCCGGCCTCAATGCGCTGAACCGTGGACCGCCCTAACTCCGTCTTCTCGGCGAGCTTCTCCTGGGTCAGGTTGGCGTGCTCGCGAGCCTCGCGGATGCGGTCGCCCTGCTGCTGGCAGGCGAGGCGGATCCATTCGGGGAGAGCTTCGGGCACTCGTCCAAGTTGGCGCCTAAATGATCAAGCTGTCAGCATCAGAAGTGGAGCATTGTTTGATCTTGGAGGGGGCGGGAACCCTGGGTGAGCCCACCCCCCTCCGCTAGCTGCCGAAGGCGTTGCGGCTGTCCTGTCGGGCAGCCCAGGAGAGGACGCTGGAGGCAGGACGGGCGGCCGGCCAGTGGTCGGCCGCCCACCCCTCAACTCGCCACACTTCGGTTGAGCTTGGGCTGAGCTAGCGATCATGAAACCCACCCGAAACGGACAGGACCCCAGCTCAGTTTCCTTCTGAGCTGGGGTCCTTCATGTAGGCCCTGTGGGACTCGAACCCACAACCAATGGATTAAAAGTCCACTGCTCTGCCAATTGAGCTAAGGGCCCAGGCGATGTTGCCCCCACGAGCATAGCCGGACGATGCCGAGTCTCCGATCGGGTATCGGGATCCGGGCCCTGCCAAAGGGACGAACTGGGCCGATGAGCTTCCACGGATCAACCGGTTCGGGCGTGTCCGCGCGGGCCCCGGAGAGCCCGCCCGCAACGACAGAGCACCGTGGCCCGCCCGTTGGGACGGAGCCACGGCGCTCCTCATGCGCTGATGTCAGCCGTTGCGCTTCCAGCGCGGCTTGTCCTCGCGACGCTGGAACGAACCGCCGCCGCGGTGGTCGTCACGACGGCCGGAGGGGCGGTCGTGACCGGAGGTGCGGAAGCCCGGGCGGTCGCCCTGACGGTCACGGTTGAAGGGACGGTCGCTGCCACGGTGGCCACCGCGCTCGTCCCGGCGCTCGAAGGGGCGGGCCGGACGGTCGTCCCGGCGGAAACCGCCACCACGGTTGTCGTCACGACGCTCGAAGCCACGACCACCACGGTCATCACGACGCTCGAAAGAACGGCCACCACGGTCATCACGACGCTCGTCCCGGCGGAAACCACCACCACGGTTGTCGTCACGACGCTCGAAGCCACGACCACCACGGTCGTCACGACGCTCGAAAGAACGGCCACCACGGTCATCACGACGCTCGTCCCGGCGGAAACCACCACCACGGTTGTCGTCACGACGCTCGAAGCCACGACCACCACGGTCGTCACGACGCTCGAAAGAACGGCCACCACGGTCATCACGACGCTCGTCCCGGCGGAAACCACCACCGCGATTGTCGTCACGACGCTCGAAGCCACGACCACCACGGTCGTCCCGGTCCGCGCGGTCGACGTCGTGCGCCACCGGCTGCTCGGGCACGGACACCTCGGCCGCCGCGGCCACCACCGCCGCCTGGGCCTCGGCCACCGCGGCCTCGGGGTCCTCACCCTGCTCGCGGGCGATCCGGGCGATCAGGCGGTCGGCCTCCTCGCGGAGCTCGTTCGCACGCCGCTGCGCCCGCTCCAGCTCCTTGGTGAGCTGGGCGACCTCACGCTCGGCCTGCTGCGCGGCGTTGCCCACGGACTCGGCCTGGACCTCGGTCATCGACCGGGCGCCGGTGATCTCGGCGACCTCCGGGTCGAAGGCGCCGGCGCCCTGGATGATGTGGCGCGTGGCGTCGACGCCCGCGTCCTCCATCAGCCGGAAGATCTGACGCCGCTGGTGCGGCAGGGACAGCGACACGACGGTGCCGGAGCGGCCCGCACGCGCGGTACGGCCGGACCGGTGCAGGTAGTCCTTGTGGTCCCCGGCCGGGTCCACGTTCAGCACCAGGTCGATGCCGTCGACGTGGATACCGCGGGCGGCGACGTCGGTCGCGACGAGCGCGTTGACGTAGCCCTTCTTGAAGTCCTCCAGCACGCGGGTGCGCGCGCCCTGCGTCATACCGCCGTGCAGCGCGTCGGCCTTCACACCCGAGTCGCACAGCTGCTCGGCGATGCGGTCGGCGCCCAGCTGGGTGCGGACGAAGATGATCGTGCGGCCCTTACGGGAGGCGATCGCGGCGGTGACCGGCGCCTTGTCCTTGGGCTTCACGATGAGGATGTGGTGCGACATGGTCGTGACGTTGCCCTGGGCGCTGTCGACCTCGTGCGTGACCGGGTTGCTCAGGTAACGCTTGACCAGCGTGGAGATCTCGTTCTCCATCGTGGCCGAGAACAGCATGCGCTGGCCGCCGGCCGGGACCTGGTCGAGCAGCTCGGTGACCTCGGGCAGGAAGCCCAGGTCGGACATCTGGTCGGCCTCGTCGAGGACGGCGACCTCGACGTTCTCCAGGGAGCAGGCGCCACGGTTGATGATGTCGCGCAGCCGGCCCGGCGTGGCGACGAGGACGTCGACGCCGCGCTCCAGTGCGTAGATCTGGTTGCCCATCGACGTACCGCCGCAGACGACCTTCATCTTCAGGCCGACGACGTCGCCGTACGGCTGGAGGGCGTCCGCGACCTGCATCGCGAGCTCACGGGTCGGGGTGAGGATGACCGCGCGCGGCTTGTGCTTCTCGGTGCGGCCGCCGGCGAGACGCGCCAGGGTCGGCAGACCGAACGACAGGGTCTTGCCGGAGCCCGTGCGGCCACGGCCGAGGATGTCCTTGCCGGCCAGGGCGTCCGGGATGGTCGCGGTCTGGATCGGGAAGGGGGTGGTCACGCCGTTCTGCGCGAGCTTGCGCACCACGCCTTCGGGGAGACCGAGGTCCGCGAAAGTGACCTCGGGGGCGTCCTCGGTTGCCTCGTTCTCGGGCACGACGACGTGATCAGTACTGGCGATGGACATGCGAATGCGAAACCTTCCGGAGTCTCAAGTCGGCACGCGCCCGTCAACTCCGTGATTCGCGATTCGCAATACGACCGCCTCAATGCGGTCCACCACGGCAAGGGAGAGTACGCGCCACACGGCGCGCTCTGCAGTGGCGCCGGGCAAGATGGGATCAAACGATCTGCCACCATACGCACTCCGTGCCCCTCAAGGCAAACCGGACTGTGCAGACGACAGTGGGCAGCCGTCCGACGACCGGACAGCCTCCCGAGGGCTCCAACCACCCTCCGGCCGGGATTGTTCCCGCCCCCGGAGGAAATTCTCCCGCCCCGTCGGCACAGCCTCACGGCACACCCCTCCGTTGCGTCCCCACGGCCCTACGCCGGTGACCCGGCCTCCGGCGCCCCACTGGATCTGGCTGAAGGAGGCGCCGGCCTCGCGCTGGATCGACGGGATGGCGATGTTGACGATCGTCACGTCGAC
>NZ_JBEXSH010000932.1:0-3413 GCF_040613555.1 Streptomyces sp. NPDC006265 | reverse complement strand
GGTCACGGCCGTCAGTTCCCGCAGCGGCGCGCCTGGGGTGGCGAGGGCACGGCGCAGCACCGCAGGACGAAACGCTCGCACGCGCGCGTACCGCCCTGGACTCGGCGTGGGACACCGGCGAACGGCCGGAGCTGCGAGCGCGAGCCAACCGCTGGACGGTCGCCGGTGCGCCGGTCCAGCTGCGCCTCGGCCGGGACGGCCGCTGGTGGCCCTACCGCAAGGAACGCGGCCGCTGGCAGCCCGCCGGAGGCGCCGCCCAGGACCCCGCGACGGCCCTGGCCTCGGTGGCGGCTCCGGCTTCGGCGGAACTCCCGGCAGGAGGAGGAGACTCCCTGTGAGGTCCGGCGCCAGGGCCCCTTCCAGCGCCGTGCCGGTGGTGGGGGGCGAGCCTGTGCCGGGTGAGGAGACGGCAGGCGTCAGGGCAGTAGCTCGCCGGGGTCCAGGGACGGCAGAAGCGATTCGAGGTCGCTCGGAAGGTCGCTGGGCAGATCGCTCGGCAGCTGGGTCGGGAAGCCCGACGGCAGTCGGGTCGGCAGTCCGCTGGGCAACCGTGTGGGGATGTTGAAGGACGGTGCGGGAGTGCGGCTCGTGCTCCCGCCGGAGGGCTCCTCGTCCGGCGAGTCGCCCCTGCCCGAGGCCATCAGCACCACGAGGGACACGGCAGCGACGGCCAGGAGCACGGTGAGGAGGATGAGCAGCGGATTGCGGCGCCGGGGAGGTCCGGGCGGGCGCGGTGGTACGGGCGGCGTGGCCATACCGACCAGAGTCGCCGCGCTCTCCTCACGCCGGGAGGGGCGTGCGGAAGCTGATACGGACTCATGGCGTGGACCGCATGGCTCCGGAGCATGACGGGTCCGCCGGCCGGCTGGAGTGACCGGCCGGCGGGCCGCACGCGCGCGTGGACTCAGCCACGTGCCCCCAGCAGATGGTCCATCGCCAGCTGGTCCAGGTGCTCGAAGGCCATACCGCGCGCGGCGGCCGCCTCCACGTCGAACCCCTCGAACGCCGACCGGTCGCCGAGCAGCGCCTGGAGCCCGTCCGCGGCGGTGGGCTGGGCCAGCTCGTCGAGCCGGGCCGCGCGCAGGGCTTCCTGGACCTCCGGGTCGGCACGGAAGGCGCCGGCGCGCTCCTTGAGCATGAGGTAGTTGCGCATGCAGCCGGCCGCCGAGGCCCACACGCCGTCGAGGTCCTCGGTCCGCGGTGGCTTGAAGTCGAAGTGCCGCGGACCGGAGTATCCGGCCGACTCCAGCAGGTCGACCAGCCAGAACGCGGCACGCAGATCGCCGGCGCCGAAGCGCAGGTCCTGGTCGTACTTGATGCCGGACTGGCCGTTGAGGTCGATGTGGAACAGCTTGCCCGCCCACAGTGCCTGCGCGATGCCGTGCGGGAAGTTCAGCCCGGCCATCTGCTCGTGCCCGACCTCGGGGTTGACTCCGTACAGCTCCGGTCGCTCCAGGCGCTCGATGAACGCCAGGGCGTGGCCCACGGTCGGCAGCAGGATGTCGCCGCGCGGCTCGTTCGGCTTGGGCTCGATCGCGAAGCGCAGGTCGTAGCCCTGGGAGGTGACGTACTCGCCGAGCAGGTCGAAGGCCTCCTTCATCCGGTCCAGGGCCGCGCGGACGTCCTTGGCGGCGCCCGACTCGGCACCCTCACGGCCGCCCCAGGCCACGTACACCTGGGCGCCGAGCTCGGCGGCGAGGTCGATGTTGCGGATGGTCTTGCGCAGGGCGTAGCGGCGCACGTCGCGGTCGTTGGCGGTGAACGCGCCGTCCTTGAAGACCGGGTGCGTGAAGAGGTTGGTGGTGGCCATCGGAACCTTCATGCCCGTGGCGTCCAGCGCCTGGCGGAAGCGCTTGATGTGCGCCTCGCGCTCGGTGTCGCTCGAGCCGAACGGGATCAGGTCGTCGTCGTGGAAGGTCACGCCGTGGGCGCCCAGCTCGGCCAGGCGCTGCACCGTCTCGACGGGATCCAGGGCACGCCGAGTGGCGTCGCCGAAGGGATCCCGTCCCTGCCAGCCGACGGTCCACAGGCCGAAGGTGAACCTGTCCTCGGGGGTGGGCTGGTAGCTCATGCCGCGGCTCCTTGCTCGCTGAGGCTATTTCGTCATGCCGATTTACAAATTAGTATGCAGGCACCTCTCTGGGAAGAGAGAAGGTGGCTCCGAACGGAGACACGTGCCGCGCGCAGTAGGGAGAAGCCCGATGTCAGCAGCCGAGGGTCCGCTCGTCGTCGGTGTGGATTCGTCCACCCAGTCCACCAAGGCGCTGGTCGTCGACGCGTCCACCGGCCGGGTGGTCGCGAGCGGCCAGGCACCGCACACGGTCTCCTCGGGGGCCGGGCGGGAGACCGACCCCCGCCAGTGGTGGGACGCGCTGTGCGCGGCCCTGCGCCAGTGCGGTGACGCTGCGCACGAGGCCGCCGCGGTATCGGTCGGCGGGCAGCAGCACGGCCTCGTCACTCTGGACGCCCGGGGCGAGCCGGTGCGGCCCGCCCTGCTGTGGAACGACGTGCGCTCGGCGCCGCAGGCCGGCCGGCTGACGGAGGAACTGGGCGGCGCGAAGTTCTGGGCCGATCGCACCGGAAGCGTGCCCGCCGCCTCGTTCACGGTCACCAAGTGGGCCTGGCTGGCCGAGCACGAGCCGGAGGCTGTGCGCGCCACGAAGGCCGTGCGTCTCCCCCACGACTACCTCACCGAGCGGCTCACCGGGGAGGGCACGACCGACCGCGGCGATGTCTCGGGGACGGGCTGGTGGGCGTCCGGGACGGAAGGCTACGACGAGGAGATCCTGGCGCACGTCGGGCTCGACCCGGCCCTGCTGCCCCGCGTGGTCCGGCCCGGCGAGGTGGCGGGCACGGTGCGTGACGGCCATGACCTGCCGTTCTCCCGGGGCACCCTGGTCGCGCCCGGCACGGGCGACAACGCCGCTGCCGCGCTGGGCCTCGGGGTGCGGCCGGGTGTGCCGGTGATGAGCCTCGGCACCTCGGGCACGGTGTACGCCGTGTCCCGGCACCGGTCCGCCGACCCGAGCGGCACGGTGGCGGGGTTCGCCGACGCCCGCGGCGACTGGCTGCCGCTGGCCTGCACCCTGAACTGCACGCTCGCCGTCGACCGCGTCGCGGCGCTGCTGGGCCTGGACCGCGAGGCGGTGGAGCCCGGCACGGCCGTGACCCTGCTGCCGTACCTGGACGGCGAACGCACCCCGAACCTGCCGAACGCCTCGGGCCTGCTGCACGGCCTGCGCCACGACACCACGGCCGGTCAGCTCCTCCAGGCCGCCTACGACGGTGCCGTGCACTCCCTGCTCGGCGCGCTCGACCTGGTCCTCGACGAGGACGCGGACCCTTCGGAACCCCTGCTGTTGATCGGCGGCGGCGCCCGGGGCACCGCCTGGCAGCAGACCGTGCGGAGGCTC
>NZ_JBEXSH010000931.1:0-3415 GCF_040613555.1 Streptomyces sp. NPDC006265 | reverse complement strand
GGGCGACCTGTCGCAGAAGATCACCGTGGACGCGCGCGGGGAGATCCTGGAGCTGAAGAGCACCATCAACACGATGGTCGACCAGCTCTCGGCGTTCGCCGACGAGGTCACGCGAGTGGCCCGCGAGGTCGGCACCGAGGGCCGCCTCGGCGGACAGGCCCAGGTGCGCGGGGTGTCGGGCACCTGGAAGGACCTCACCGACAACGTCAACGTGATGGCCTCCAACCTCACCGGCCAGGTCCGCTCCATCGCCCAGGTCGCCACCGCCGTGGCGCGCGGCGACCTGTCGCAGCGGATCACCGTCGAGGCCGCCGGCGAGGTCGCCGCGCTGGCCGAGGTCATCAACACGATGGTCGACACGCTGTCGGCCTTCGCCGACGAGGTCACCCGTGTCGCCCGCGAGGTCGGCACCGAGGGGCGCCTCGGCGGACAGGCGCACGTGCCGAACGTCGCCGGCACCTGGAAGGACCTCACCGACAACGTCAACTCGATGGCCAACAACCTCACCGGTCAGGTGCGCAACATCGCGCTGGTGACGACCGCCGTGGCCAAGGGCGACCTGTCGAAGAAGATCGACGTGGACGCCCGCGGCGAGATCCTCGAACTGAAGACGACGATCAACACGATGGTCGACCAGCTGTCCGCGTTCGCCGACGAGGTCACCCGTGTCGCCCGCGAGGTCGGCACCGAAGGACGCCTCGGCGGACAGGCCGAGGTCGAGGGTGTCTCCGGCACCTGGAAGCGCCTGACGGAGAACGTCAACGAACTGGCGGGCAACCTGACCCGGCAGGTCCGCGCCATCGCCGAGGTCGCGAGCGCCGTCGCCGAGGGCGATCTGACGCGCTCGATCACCGTGGAGGCGTCCGGCGAGGTCGCCGAACTCAAGGACAACATCAACTCGATGGTGGAGTCCCTGCGCGAGACCACCCGGGCCAACCAGGAGCAGGACTGGCTCAAGACCAACCTCGCCCGCATCTCGGGCCTGATGCAGGGCCACCGCGACCTGCCCGTCGTCGCCGAGCTGATCATGGACGAGCTTGTCCCGCTGGTGTCGGCCCAGTACGGGGCCTTCTACCTCGCCGAGGACAGCGACGACGGGCCCGAACTGCGGCTCGTCGGCTCCTACGGCTACCCCGAGGAGAGCAGCCGCCCCTCCCGCATCGCCTTCGGCCGCACCCTGGTCGGTCAGGCCGCGCGCAGCCGGCGCACCATCATGGTGAACGAGCTGCCGGACGGCTACGTGACCATCTCCTCGGGCCTGGGCGAGGTGGTGCCGACCGTGCTGGTGCTGCTGCCGATCGTCGTCGAGGGCCAGGTCCTCGGCGTCATCGAGCTGGCGTCGGTCACGCCCTTCACCCAGATCCACCGGGACTTCCTCGCCCAGGTGATGGAGACCATCGGCGTCAACGTCAACACCATCGTGGCCAACGCCCGCACCGACGAGCTGCTCGTCGAGTCCCAGCGGCTCACGGTCGAACTCCAGGCCCGCTCCACCGAGTTGCAGGTGCAGCAGGAGGAACTGCAGCGATCCAACGCGGAACTGGAGGAGAAGGCCTCGCTGCTGGCGGCACAGAACCGGGACATCGAGGCGAAGAACCTGCAGATCGAGCAGGCCCGCCAGGAACTGGAGACCCGCGCCCAGCAGCTGTCGCTGGCCTCGAAGTACAAGTCGGAGTTCCTGGCCAACATGAGCCACGAACTGCGCACCCCGCTCAACAGCCTGCTCATCCTCGCCCAGTTGCTCGCGCAGAACCCGTCCCGCAACCTCACGCCCAAGCAGGTCGAGTACGCACAGATCATCCACTCCGCCGGTTCCGATCTGCTCCAGCTGATCAACGACATCCTGGACCTGTCGAAGGTCGAGGCCGGGAAGATGGACGTCACGCCCGAGCGGGTGACGCTGCGGCAGCTCATCGAGTACGTCGAGGCCACCTTCCGGCCCATGACGACGCAGAAGAGCCTGGACTTCACGGTGACGACCGCCCCCGGCGCGCCCGCGGACGTGCTCACGGACGACTCCCGGCTGCGCCAGGTGCTGCGCAACCTCCTGTCGAACGCCGTGAAGTTCACCGAACAGGGCGGCGTGGAGCTGAGCATCGAGCCCGCGTCGGACGACGAGGTGCCCGAGGGCGTGGTGCGGGGCGCCGCCGTGGTGGCCTTCCGCGTCAAGGACACCGGCATCGGCATTCCCGAGCAGCACCTGGAGACGATCTTCGGCGCGTTCCAGCAGGCGGACGGCACGACCAGCCGCAAGTACGGCGGCACCGGCCTGGGCCTGTCCATCACCCGTGAGATCGCCCAGCTGCTCGGCGGCGCCGTGTCGGTGCACAGCGCGCCCGGCCAGGGCAGCACGTTCACGCTCTTCCTGCCCGTGGCCCGCCCCGACTTCGAGGAACTGCTCAGCCACGGCAGGCCCCTCGACCGGGCCTCGGCCGAACCCGTGCCGCAGGGACTGGCCGGTTCGGTGCCGGTGGCCCAGATCGGGCCCGGCCCCCGGCCCCGGCGCCTGCTCGTCGTGGAGGAGCGCTCGCGCGGTCTGCTGACTCTCGTCGCGGAGAGCGTGGTCGCCGACCTGACACAGGGCCGCGCCGACGGCGCTCAGCGGCCCGCGGTCGACATCATCACCGCCGTCGGTGCGCAGGAGGCGGCCGGTGCCCTGGCCTCCGAGCCGTGCCACTGCGTCGTCCTGGAACTGGGCATGCGCGACGACGAGGCGTCCCGGTTCCTCCAGGCCCTGGAAGGGGACTCGGCGCTGACGAGCGTGCCGGTACTGGTGCACAGCAGCCACCCCGGGGACGCGTCCCTGGACGAGACGCTGCGCTCCCGCTCCGCCGGCGGCGCACTGGAGTTGCTGTCCAGCCTCGACGAACTGCGCGAGCGCATCGCCCTGCACCTGTCCGCCGAGGAACCCGGGGACGTGCTCTCCCTCGTCCGGACCGAAGGGCCGCAGCACCTGGCGCCGCCCTCGGTCGACGACGCGACGGCGGGCCGTACCGTCCTCGTCGTCGACGACGACGCGCGGAACCTCTTCGCGCTGAGCGGGATCCTGGAAATGCACGGCTTCCGCGTCCTGCACGCCGAGAACGGGCGCAGAGGCATCGAGACACTGGTGAACAACCCGGACGTCGCCATCGTGCTCATGGACGTGATGATGCCCGAGATGGACGGCTACACCGCCACGGCCGAGATCCGCCGGATGCCGCAGTACGCCGAGCTGCCCATCATCGCCGTCACGGCGAAGGCGATGCCGGGCGACAGGGACAAGAGCCTCGCCTCGGGTGCCAGCGACTACGTCACCAAGCCCGTCGACACGCGCGACCTCATGGCCTGCGTCCGCCGCTGGCTACCCGCATGAGAACACCGGCGCCCGACCCCCACACCGGCCGGCCGGGCGCCCCGCAGCGCTTGTCGTTCC
>NZ_JBEXSH010000930.1:0-3416 GCF_040613555.1 Streptomyces sp. NPDC006265 | reverse complement strand
CGGCCTGCGCCAGGCGCAGTGCCTGGATGTAGTAGCGCTGGGCCAGGCCGGGTTGCCCCGTGTCGACGGCCATGTACCCGGCGAGCTCCGTGAGCCGGGCCACCGCGGCGAACAGGTCCCGCCCGACCGCCTCCCGGTAGGACCCCGCCAGCAGCCCCGAGACCACGCTGTTGAGGTAGTGCACGACGACCGGCCGCACATGCCCGCTGCCGTACTGGTGATCGAGGTCCACCAGCGCCTGCGTCATGGCCTGGACCGCCTGCACGTCGGACTGCCCCACCCGCGGCCCCGCCGAGCGGGACACCTGCGAGTCCGGCGAGGAGATCAGCCAGTCGCGGCTGGGCTCGACCAGCGCGGACGCGGCGACGGAGGAGCCGGACGGGAAGTCCCGCCGCCCCACGTCGCTGCGCCACAGCTCGCAGACCTGCTCGATGGCCCCCAGTACCGTCGGCGAGAACTGGAGCCCCACGCCCGAGGCGAGGTTCTTGCCGTTGGCCATGCCGATCTCGTCGATCGTGACCGTACGGCCGAGTTTGCGGCCCAGGGCCTCGGCGATGATCGCCGGGGCCCGGCCCCGTGGCTGCTGTCCGCGCAGCCAGCGCGCCACCGACGTCTTGTCGTAGCGCAGGTCGAGGCCGTGCTCGGCACCGCACATGTTGACCCGAGGACGTTATTGATCTTGTGGGAGCCGGTGTGGTTGAGGTCTTCGCGCTTGAGGAAGACGCGGGCGCCACCCGCTTCCGCGGCGAACCGGGGAACCTCGGTGAGGGACGAGGGGCGGCCGGTGTAGTTGACCAGGAGGTCGTCGAGTTCCTTGGCGAACTCGGGGTCGTGCTTGGCCTTGTCGTACTCGACGGCCACCTCGTCCACGGCGGCGACGAGGGCCTCGGGGATGAACTTGCCGCCGAAGGCCCCGAAGTAGCCTTCGGGGTTGGGCGTTTGCCCCTCGGGGTCGGGGATGAAGAACTGACTGGGCATGCGAATACCTCACGGTGAGTGTGTGTTGATCACTAATCGCCGTGGGGGCGAGGACTGTCTGTCGGCTGCGGGCCCGTTGGGGCTGGTCGCGCAGTTCCCCGCGCCCCTAGAGGGCGCGCTGCCATCGCATGCCGTTGACCTGCCCGGGCTCGTCACCGATGACGTACCGGACGCGGCGGCCGTGTACGCGGCGCGCGGGTGCGCGGCAGCCGCGGGGGCGGCAGCCGCGCGCGAGGCGGGCGTACCGGTCCAGGGTCATCATGGTGGGAGTCATCGGGGCAAGCCTAGCGGGTGATCAGCTCCGGCCGTGCCGGAGCGCGGGGTGCTCGCCGGCCGCCACCAGGTCCGAGACCGCCGTCCTCGGGTCCTTGCCCGTGACGAGGGACTCGCCGACCAGGACCGCGTCGGCGCCGGCGTTGGCGTACGCGATGAGGTCGTGCGGGCCGCGGACGCCGGACTCGGCGATCTTGATGATGTGGTCGGGGATCTCCGGTGCCACCCGCTCGAAGGTGCCGCGGTCGACCTCGAGGGTCTTGAGGTTGCGCGCGTTGACGCCGATCACGCGGGCGCCGGCGTCAGCCGCGCGCTCGACCTCGTCCTCGTCGTGCACCTCGACGAGCGGCGTGAGCCCGATGGACTCGGCGCGCTCGATGAGGGACTCCAGGGCGGGCTGGTCGAGGGCGGCGACGATCAGCAGCACGACGTCGGCGCCATAGGCGCGGGCCTCCCACAGCTGGTACGACGTGACCATGAAGTCCTTGCGCAGCACGGGGATGTCCACCCGGGCACGGACCGCCTCGAGGTCGGCGAGCGAGCCGCCGAAGCGGCGCTCCTCGGTGAGGACGGAGATGACGGCCGCGCCGCCCGCCTCGTAGTCCGCGGCGAGCCCGGCCGGGTCGGCGATCGCGGCCAGCGCGCCCTTGGAGGGGCTGGAGCGCTTGACCTCGCAGATGACCTTGACGCCGTCACCGCGCAGTGCGGCCGCACCGTCCTTGGCCGCGGGAGCCTTGGCCGCGCGCTCCTTGAGCTCGTCGAGGCTGACGCGCGCCTGCCGCTCCGCAAGGTCGGCACGGACTCCGTCGATGATCTCGTCGAGCACACTCACGCGAGCGGCCCCCTTCCAGACTCTTGACAGTTCCAGCGACCGATCGAAAACCGATGGTCACTGCGATGGTATCCGCAGCGGGGGGAAGGCCTCACATCCGGTTGACGGCGGTCCCACTACCTGGACATCCGCCTGTTGATCAAGGATGGAGCCAGCCACCGAAGGGCAGGTTCCGGACAATGGTGAAGACCAGCAGCAACGCTCCGAGGCTCCACACCAGCCCCGGGCGTGGGTCGATCCGCAGGGGGCGCCCGCGGACCGCGTGGACCACCCATACGGTCCACAGCACCGCGAAGCCCAGATAGCCGAAGGTCGCGGGCGCGTTGGCGTGCAGCGCCGCGAGGACGTCCCCGTGGGCGAAGGCGTGCGCGCTGCGCAGGCCGCCGCAGCCGGGGCAGTACAGGCCGGTGTAGCGCAGCAGCGGGCAGACGGGGTAGTGGCCGGGTTCGTTGGGGTCCACGGTGCCCACATAGGCAAAGGCAGCGGCGACGGCCGCGAGCACTCCGGCGGGGACGGCCAGACGGCTCGGGACGCTCTGCGTCACGCTTCGGCTCTCGGCGTTCACGGTATGCATTGTGCCCCGTACGCGCGTGAGGGGCAGTTCCGGCACTCGTGTGCCGGGCCGCCCCTCACGTGAGGACGTGCTCCGCGGAAAATGCCGCGGGGGTCAGCTCCCGGCGCCGGCCGGCTCGCGGTCGCCCGTGGTCCGGTGCGGCTGGTGCGCTTCCTTGGGCTGGCCCAGGCCCATCATCCGCATGATGCCGCCGACGACACCGCCGAGCAGCACGACCACCATGCCCGCCCAGAAGCCCACCGGCTGGTCCAGCACCATGAACGCGCCCGAGACGCAGAAACCGATGAAGGCGATCGTGACACCGGTCCAGGCGGCCGGGGTGTGACCGTGGCTGCTGCCCGCCATTGCTTGCTCCTCGTTGCTGTGTTCGTGTCTGAGCAGGACGCTCGGGCCCATTGTCCCGCACGTACGCGTGCGGGGTGATCGGGGGTACTCCCCGGTCCCTCGTGTGGGCTCAGGCGCCGGTCGGGTCCTCGCCGCGGTCGAGTGCCTTCCACAGGTCCTCGGGTCGGTCGGGGTCGACGGCGGGGGCTTTGCGGCGCGGCTGGGGCGTCGCGCCGCGCTCGTAGCGGCCGGACATGGCGGGCCACAGCCGGCCGTAGCGCAGGGCGAGCAGTCCGGCGACCAGGATCAGGACGCCGCCGACGACCGCGACGTACGGCCAGGCGGTGTGGCTGAGGGCGTCGACGGAGGCGTAGGCCGAAGGACTGCTGGCGGGTCTCGGCGTCGTAGATGGAGACCGGGAAGACGATCTTCTCG
>NZ_JBEXSH010000929.1:0-3417 GCF_040613555.1 Streptomyces sp. NPDC006265 | reverse complement strand
GAGGTGGTTGTGAGCACAGAGGTGACAGCATCCGGTCCGGGGGGGACGGCGACGCACCCGCCCGGGGGCACCGCGGAGCGCGTCGCCGGCCTGGAGCACCGCCGGGAGCGGGCGGTGGCCCCGGGCGGGCCGCGCAGACGAGGGGAGTACTCGGCCCGGGAGCGGATCGAACGGCTCGTGGACAAGGACTCCTTCACCGAGACCGGCCTGTTCGTCCGGGCCCGGCCCGCGGGGCACGACGCCCGCCGCCCCTACGGCGACGGCGTGGTCACCGGGTACGGAACGGTCGACGGCCGCCCGGTGTGCGTGTTCGCCCAGGACTCCACCGTGTTCGGCGGCAGCATGGGCGAGGCCTTCGGTGAGAAGACCGTCGCCCTGATGGAGCTGGCCCTGAAGACGGGCTGCCCGGTGATCGGCCTGAACGACTCCGGCGGGGCTCGGATCCAGGAGGGTGTCGCCGCCCTCGCCCTCTACGCCGAGCTGGTGCGGCGCAACGTCAAGGCCTCCGGGGTGATCCCGCAGATCTCGGTCGTCCTGGGCCCGTGCGCGGGTGGTGCCGCGTACTCGCCGGCGATCACCGACTTCACGGTGATGGTGGACGGCGCCTCACACATGTTCGTCACCGGCCCCGACGTCATCGAGACCGTCACGGGCGAGCGCACCACCGCCGAGGAGCTGGGCGGCGCCCGCACCAGCAACAGCGTCAACGGCAACGCCCACTTCCTGGCCGCCGACGAGGAGGACGCCCTCGACACCGTGCGCGACCTGCTGTCGTACCTGCCGGCCAACAACCTGGAACGGCCCCCGGAGTACGCCCCCGGGCACGCCCCGGCCGGTGACGGGCTCGACGAGATCGTCCCGGACCGGCTCGGCGAGGCCTACGACATGCGGGACATCCTGCACGCGGTCGTCGACGACGGTGAACTGCTGGCGGTGCAGGAGCTGTTCGCGCCGAACATCATCTGCGCCCTGGCCCGCGTCGAGGGCCGCTCGGTGGGCGTCGTCGCCAACCAGCCGCTGCACGCCGCCGGGGTCCTCGACATCGACGCGTCCGAGAAGGCCGCGCGGTTCGTCCGGTTCTGCGATGCGTTCGGCATCCCGCTGCTGACCTTCGCCGACGTGCCCGGATATCTGTCCGGGGTGCGTCAGGAGCAGGCCGGGATCATCCGGCGCGGCGCGAAACTGCTGTACGCCTACGCCGAGGCCACCGTCCCCAAGGTCACCGTCGTGGTGCGCAAGGCGTACGGCGGCGGCTACGCGGTGATGGGGTCCAAGCACCTGGGCGCCGACGTCAACCTCGCCTGGCCCACCGCGCGGATCGCAGTCATGGGCGCCGAGGGGGCCGTGGGTGTCCTGCACCGGCGCGAACTCGCCGCGTCCGACGATCCAAAGGCGCTGCGCGCCGACCTCCTCGCCGCATACGAACGCACCCACGGCACCCCGTACCTCGCCGCCGAGCGCGGCTATGTCGACGCCGTCATCGCGCCACGCGAGACGCGGGAGCAGGTCTGCCGCGCCCTGCGCGCACTGCGCGGCAAACGCGCCCCGATGCCGGAACGCCGGCACGGCAACATCCCCCTCTAGCCGCCCTCTCCTCCCCCTCTCCCCTTCTTTGCGACCCGTAGGCCGATCCGCGCCGTGAGGAGCCCCGCCTGATGGACAGCCGCCGCCCCCCGCTCGCGCCCGCGTGCCCCACGCTGCCGGAGTACGTACGGCACTGGGCCGAGACCACACCCGACCGCCGGGCCTTCACCTTCGTCGAGTACCCGGCGCCGCACTCGCGCGGCGTCCACCGCACCCTGACCTGGCACCGGTTGAACGTGCGCGTGCGGGCGCTCGCCGCGCGCCTGGCCGACGAGGCCGGGCCCGGGGACCGGGTCGCGCTGCTGTGTCCGCAGGGCACGGAGTACGTGGCCGCGTTCCTCGCGGCCCTGTCCGCCGGACTGGTCGCCGTGCCGCTGTACACGCCGGGCCTGCCCGGGCACGCGGACCGGCTCGCGGGCGTCCTGGCCGACGCACGTCCCTCGGTGGTGGTGACCACGAGCCGGGCCCGTGACGAGGTGCGGGATTTCCTCGGGGCCGGCGGGCCGCGGATCGTGGTCGCGGACGAGGTGCCCGACGGCGACGGCCGCGACCGGCAACCGGCCGCCCCGGACCCCGGGGCACCCGCCTACCTCCAGTACACCTCCGGTTCGACCCGCGCCCCGGCCGGCGTGGAGATCAGCCACGGCAACGTCGTCGCCAACGCCCGCCAGGCCCTGGCCGCCTACGGCCTCGACACCCGCCCGATGACCAGTGTGGGCTGGCTGCCGCTCTACCACGACATGGGGCTGGTCCTCAGCGTCGCGGCCCCGGTGGCGCGCGGGGCGCTGTCGGTGCTGATGGACCCGGCGGCGTTCCTTCACGAGCCGGTGCGCTGGCTGCGGCTGCTCGCCGCGCATCCGAACGCCGTGAGCGCGGCGCCCAACTTCGCCTACGACTACTGCGTCGCGACCGTCACCGCCGACCAGAAGGAGGATCTGCGGCTGGACAGGGTGACCGCGTTGATCAACGGCAGTGAGCCGGTCCGCCCGGGCACCGCCGGCCGTTTCCACGCGGCCTTCGCGGACCAGGGCCTGGCCCCCGGGACGCACTGCCCGTCGTACGGGCTGGCCGAGGCCACGGTGTTCGTCTGCGCGGCCCGGCCGGGTGAACCGCTCAGCCGGTTCGCGCTCGACCGCGACGCCCTGGCGGCCGGAAAGGCCCTGCCCGCCCGGCCCGACGATCCCCGGGCGGTGTTGCTGGCGGGCTGTGGCACCCCGGCGGGTCAGCGGGTCCGGGTCGCCGACCCGGTGACGCGGGTGCCGCTGTCGGAGGGCGAGGTGGGAGAGATCTGGGTGCAGGGGCCGAACGTGGGCCACGGCTACTGGAACCGGGACTCGGAGGAGGTCTTCGGCGCGGAGTTCGCGGACGCCGCGGCCGGTCCGGGCCGCTGGCTGCGCACGGGCGATCTGGGGACGGTGCTGGAGGGACAGCTGGTCGTCACGGGACGGCTGAAGGACCTGATCATCGTCGACGGGCGCAACCACTACCCGCAGGACGTCGAGGCGTCGGCGCAGGAGGCGCACGAGGCGGTGCGCCGGGACCGGCTCGCCGCCTTCGCCGTGCCGGGCGGCGCCGGTGGCGAATGTGCGGTCGTCGTGGCGGAGCACGCGCGGACCGCGCACCTCGCCGAGCTGGACGTGGCCGCGCTGGAGCGTGCCGTGCGCGGCGCCGTGTCCGCCCGGCACGGGCTGCGGCTGGCCGACGTCGTCGTGGTGCCGCCGGGTACGGTGCCGCGCACGTCCAGCGGCAAGGTGTCGAGGGCGCTGACCCGCGCCCGCTATCCCCCCACACGCGGACAGCCGCGTGTTTCGTAGCTTCTTACCGTCTGCCCCA
>NZ_JBEXSH010000928.1:0-3433 GCF_040613555.1 Streptomyces sp. NPDC006265 | reverse complement strand
CGCCCCGAAGGCGTGCCCGGCATGGCCTCCGAACCCGTCCACAAGGCGCAGAACGACCGCGACGTACGCGAGCGCGAAGGCGTACGAGGCCCGGTCGCGGGCCTTGCGGTACGCCGACGGCAGCCCGGCCGTGGCGGCCGGCAGCACCACACCGGTGACCAGTTCGCCGGGGCGGATCTCGGTGTCCTGCTCGGGCCGGTCCCCGGGCAGCCGGTGGAACTCCGCAGCCGCGACACTCCGGGCTCCCTCGGGCCCGTCCAGCTCGACACGTCCGTCGAGGGCGGCGAGCGCCACCGCCATGTCCGACGGGTGGGTGGCGATGCAGTGCGCGGAGTGACCGAGCACCGCGTGGTCACGGTGGACGCCGTCACGCGCGCCGCAGCCACTGCCCGGTTCGCGCTTGTTGCACGGCTTCGACAGGTCCTGGAAGTACGGGCACCGGGTGCGCTGGAGCAGGTTCCCGCCGGTCGTCGCCGCGTTGCGCAGCTGCCCGGAAGCCCCCGCGAGCACCGCCTGGGACAGCGCCGGGTACCGGTCGCGGACGAGGGGGTGTGCGGCGAGGTCGCTGTTGCGGACCATCGCCCCGACGCGCAGCGCACCGCCGGGCAGTTCCTCGACCGTGTCCAGCGGGAGCCGGGTGACGTCGATGAGGGCGCGCGGCGCCTCCACGCCGAGCTTCATGAGGTCGACGAGGTTGGTGCCGCCACCGAGGTAGCGGGCGCCGGCGTGGGAGGCGTACGCGGAGGTCGCCTCCTCGACGCTGCCGGCGCGGACGTAGGCGAACTCCTTCACGGGATCACGTCCTCCACGGCCTCGGCGATCCGCGGATACGCACCGCACCGGCACAGGTTGCCGCTGAGCCGCTCCCGGATCTCCTCCCGGTCCAGCGGCACCGGCTCACCCGAGGGCGCCGCCGGGTCGGTGACGTGCGAGGGGTGACCGGCCGCGGCCTCGGCGAGCGCGCCGGTCGCGGAGCAGATCTGGCCCGGGGTGCAGTAGCCGCACTGGAACGCGTCGCGCTCCAGGAAGGCCCGCTGCAGCGGATGCGGTTCCTCACCGTCACCGGACAGGCCCTCGACGGTGGTGACCTCACAGCCGTCGAGGGAGACCGCGAACAGCAGGCAGCTGTTGACGCGCCGCCCGTCCACCAGGACCGTGCAGGCGCCGCACTGGCCGTGGTCGCAGCCCTTCTTGGCGCCCGTGAGCCCGAGATCCTCCCGCAGGAGGTCCAGCAGGACCCGCCGGTGGTCGATGGTGAGCGTGTGGGGTTTGCCGTTGACGCGGAGCGTGGTCCGCGAGTGGTGCCGATGGTTGCCCATGTCGTGGAGGACCTTCCCGGGCGGGCCGTGATGCCGTACGGACCGCGTATCCAGGACGGCACGACTGACACGTGCGTCCCACGAGGGGGCTAGTGCCGCGGCAGGCAACGTTCGCCCCGTCACGACGCCCGGCGCGCTCCCCCACGCTCTCGACTCCGCTCGAGCAGGGGGTACCCGCACTCGCCGCATCGGCCGAAACCCCGAGTACGTCCAGTACGGGGGCTTCCGGCCGGCACGCCGAGAGCACGCACCGGACGCCGCTCCTCAACGGGCAAACGTTGCCTGCCGCGGCACTAGTGCTCCGACGTCACGCGCTGGTCGGCGGTGCCCTTCACATCGCTCGTCTCGTCGCTCTTTTCCTTGCTCTTGGCGTCACTCTTCTCGCGGTCATCGGCCGGAGTCGCGGGACGCTTGACCTTGAAGCGTTCGAACGTCCGTGTGAGCTGCTGGAGCGGGGACACGGCGGGCGGACCGGACGGCCGGGGCCCGGCGGGAGCGGCCTGGGCGGCCTCCTGGTAGACGGCCAGGGCCTCGTGGGCGCTCTCGGCTGCCTCCCGGTACAGGTCACGAGACTTCGTCATGGCCTCCAGCGCTTCGGCGTACATGGCCACCAGACCGCGCTGGCGGTCCAGCTCCTCCTGCAGCGTCAGCAGGTGCCAGTCCTCCCGCAGCGCGGTGAGGGCGTCTTCGGCGCCGTCGGGCAGGGGCCGCGGGAGTGCGGCGAACCGCGTCACCGCGTCGACGAGGTCGGCCGGCTCGGAGCCGTCGAGGAAGACGGCGCGGACCGAGAAGTCCCGGGCGTCGTAGCCCTCCGGCGCCGGAGCGCCCGGCAGTACCACCGCGCCACCGCGCGGCACCTCGACCCCGGAGCCCCGCAGGGCCCAGTTCAGCCCGCGCAGCTGCTGCGGGGCGGCGTGATGCTCCACCACACGGTGGCGCAGGCCGGGCGGCAGCCACCTGGCCACCGGCGTACGTCCCCGGTCGTCGGTGGTCATCGCCTCGTGGACCACCACATGGATGTGCCACCCTCCGCGCACGGCGTTCCTCAGCAGGCGGCGGATCTCCCTGTCGTCCTGGGGGAGGGGGTTGATCTCCCCCAGGGCCAGACGCGTGGCGGCGTCCTGGTCCCAGGCGACGTCAGGGTCCTCCGGCCAGAACAGGCCTGTGGGGGAGGGCCACGCGTGGTCCCACGGCTGCTCGGCCTCCGCGACCAGCAGCCACTCCTGCCCGTCCCCCTCGTCCGGGCCGGGCTTCAGGCTCAGCCGGGCGCGTACGGCCACGTCGTCATCGACCCGCCAACGGGCCTCGAAGACCCGTTCCGCCGGGGCGGTTTGGTCTTCGGGCAACTCCAGGAAGTCGTCGATGGCCCGGCTGTCCTTGCGCTGCTGGAGCGAGCGCCGGAGTACGTCTTCCGCGGATCCCGGGGTGTGGCGGCCGCGCGCCGACCACACCGTGGCGGGAGTCATGGGGCGAACGGTGAGGGAGGTCTGCATGGGTCCATCTGTAAGCGGAGGTACGTGCGTTTGCCAGTATCGTCGCCGCAGGCCGACGGGTGCTACCCGGGGTCGCACCCGGGTGCCGGTGACGGATGTGCCTACGGTGCCTACGGTGCCTACGACTCTCCACCACCCCGGTCGGCCCGCGGCACGCTCCTGTCACCCTGACCGTCGCTCCTCGTGCCGCAACCGCCCGGCACACCGTGGACTCCGTCCGCAGGGGCCTGTTTGCGCCTGGTGCGCCGGGTCGCGCGTACACCCGTCTCTTCTTCCGTCCCGCCGTCGCTCATGCGCACCGCTTACCCGTGCCGGGCCGTGTCATGTGGCGCGAGGGCGACGGCGTGTGACGACCGGGAGGGCGTGCTGCGGCGCCGGGTGGCGTGACGTGGCATGTGGCAGCGCCCTGGGGCCGGGCAGAGTGTGATGCGCGGGATGCGCGCCATGCACGCGGGGTGTGCGCGCCGCGCGCACATCCACGGATCTCACGCGTGGCCCGCCCGCCCCGCGGTCCCGACAATGGTGCGACGAGCAGGGCCCGCCCACCATCCGCATCGGGGCGGGTCCTGCTCGCTGCCCGCCACGACGATCAGGTCCAGCTCCGCGGCCCGGTCGAACAAC
>NZ_JBEXSH010000927.1:0-3434 GCF_040613555.1 Streptomyces sp. NPDC006265 | reverse complement strand
GTCGCCGAGGTCGGCCCTGATGGCGATCAGCGGCTCGGGGGCGCCGGAGGGGCCGAGGTCGAGGACGGCCACCGTGGCGCCGTGCTCGGCCAGCATCCGGGACGTGGCCAGCCCGATGCCGGACGCGCCGCCGGTGACGACGGCCTTGAGCCCTGACAGGCCGCTCAAACTGCTCAACTGACTCGCCTTGCTCAAGGGGGCGCCTTTCACGCTTGGCCGAAGGTCTGGCGCTGGGCGCCGAGCCCGTCGACCGAGATCTCGACGGTGTCGCCGGGGCGGAGATAGGGGGCGCCGGGGAGGCCAAGGGCCACGCCCGCGGGCGTACCGGTGTTGATCACGTCGCCCGGCTCCAGGACCATGTACTGGCTCAGGTACGACACGATGTGGTCGACCGCGAAGATCATGTCGCTGGTGTGGCCGTCCTGCCGCTTCATCCCGTTGACGCTCAGGTGCAGCCCGAGGTTCTGCGGATCTCCCACCTCGTCGGCGGTCACCAGCCATGGCCCGAGCGGGTTGAAGGTCTCGCAGGACTTGCCCAGGTCCCACTGCGGGGAGTACTCCAGCTGGAACTCCCGCTCCGAGACGTCATGGCTGATCGCGTACCCCGCGATCACGGCCCGCGCGGCTTCCGGACCGTCGAGGTAGCGGGCTCGCCGTCCGATGACGACCGCCAGCTCGACCTCCCAGTCGGTCTTCACGGAGCCGCGGGGGATCAGCACCTCGTCGTACGGTCCGACCACCGTGCCCGGGTCCTTCATGAACACCACCGGCCGCGCGGGGATCGCCGCGTCCGTCTCGGCGGCGTGGTCGCGGTAGTTCAGCCCGACGCAGACGATCTTGCCGGGGCGGTCGAGAGGGGCACCGATCCGCACACCGTCCGGGTCCAGTTCGGGCAGACTGCCCGTCGCGACCGCCGCTCGGGCCCGGTCGACACCGTCCGAGGCGAGGAAGGCGCCGTCGATGTCGGAGGTCACGGAGGCCAGGTCGAGCAGCCGGCCTTCCTCGGTGCGGACTGCGGGACGCTCCTCGCCGGGCGCGCCGACTCGTAGAAGTTTCACTGGGTGTTCCTTGCCATGGGTGGTTGTCAGGTGGCTCGGGCGAGGGATGGCGGTTGGGGGGTGAGTGTCACGGTGTGCCGGGATCGCTCAGATGCCAGATCTCGGTCAGGTCCGACCAGCTGCCCCCGGTGCCGGTATCGGCCCAGGGCTCCTGGCAGGGGCCGGTGAGCTTCCACCAGGCCAGGGTGGTCGCGTCGGCGCCGATCGCGGCCATGTCGGCCTCGAAGTCGTCGCCGTGGTACTCGAAGTAGGCGAACAGCGTGTCCTCGCGCAGAAAGATGCTGTAGTTGCGGATGTTCGCGGCCCGCAGCGCGGCCTCCACGCCCGGCCAGACCGCGGAGTGCAGGCGCAGATACTCCTCACGGTGCTCGGACCGCAGGCGGATCGTCTGGGCAACCCGTTTCATCGGGGTCCTTCCGGCGAGTGTGGGAGGCGTCGCCAATACGGCGGCGTAGCCACTAGGGCGCGGCGCCGAGGGTGCGGCTGCTGCCTCACTCCTTGGTCGCGCCGGCGAGCATGCCGGCCACCAGAGCGCGTTGGGAGAAGAGGAAGACGATCAGGACCGGCACGATGGTCACCAGGGTGGCCAGGGCCAGTTCGGGTCGCATGATCTGGTTTCCCGCGCCGCTGGAGGTGTTGAACAGCGGTGAGGCGGCGAGCAGGTTGTTCAGTCCCACCTGCGCCGGGTATTGGGAGCTGTCGGGCAGCATCACGAACGGCAGGAAGAAGTTGTTCCAGTTGCCGACGAAGTTGAAGAAGCCGACCAGTGCGATCACGGGCTTGGCCAGCGGCATCGCGACGAGACGGAAGACCTGCCATTCCGAGCAGCCGTCGATGCGCGCGGCGGACAGCAGGTCTGCGGGGACGTTGGAGGAGAAGTAGATGTAGGTGAGGTAGACCCCGAACGGGAAGAAGGAGAAGGGCAGGATGACCGACCAGATCGTGCCGTCCAGGTGTACGGCGTTCATCCCCAGGTACAGGGGCAGCACCATCGCGGCTGTCGGCATGAGCATCACCAGCATGGTGATGGTCAGCAGCATCCGGCGCCCGATGAACTGGGTGAGAGCCAGCGCGTACCCGGCGGGGATCGATGTCACGAGGGTGATGGCCAGTGCGCCGAAGGTGTAGAGGGCCGAGTTCTTCAGCCAGGTGAGGACGGCGCCGTCCTGGAAGGCGTAGAGGTGGTGCCAGGCGTCGGTGACCGCGGTGAGGGAGCCGAAGGAGAACGGGTTGTCCCGCACGATCTGACCGTCGGTCTTGGTCGTGGCCAGCAGGAGCCACACCACCGGCACACAGAAGAACAGCACGGCCAGGCCCATGACGATGAGCCAGGCCAGCCGGGCGGCCAGTGAGCGTGGGCGGCGCGTCCGGCGCATGGGCTTCCTCGGGCTGGTGCGGGCGCCGACCGTACGGGGCGGCGGCGTTCGGCGGGCTGTGGTCGTGGGAGCCGTGGTCATCCTTCCTCCCTGTCGAACAGGCCGGTACGGAAGACGACAAGCGCCGCGCAGGCGAGTCCAAGGACGAGGAGGTCGACGGAGAGTGCCGCCGCGCCGTTGAAGTCGCCCGCCTGGAAGGCGTACTGGTAGGAGAGCTGGTTCGGTGACCAGCTGTCGGGGATCATGCCCCAGCTGGCGAGGGAGACCAGTTGCGGCTCGACGAAGAGCTGGGTGCCGGCCGCGAAGGCCAGGATCAGCATGTACGCGATCCACTTGGTGATCATCGGGATCTGGATGCGCAGGGCGATCTGGAGCGTGCTGGCGCCGTCGATGCGGGCGGCTTCCAGGATTTCGTCGGGGATGCTGTTGAGCGCGCCGTACATGACCACGATCCAGCCGCCCGCCCCGGTCCAGAAGGCGATGACGGTGAAGAGCACCGGCAGGTGGCCGGGGGCGTTGACCTGGGCGAGGGTGTTCCAGCCGAAGCCCTTCAGCAGCCAGCCGACGGGACTGGCAGCCGGGTCGAGGAGGATCAGGAAGAGCAGCACACTCGCCACTCCGGCGAGGGCCCCCGGCAGGTAGAACAGGAACCTCAGGGTGGTGGAGGCCCTGCGCATGCGGCCGTGCAGCATCAGGGAGAGCAGCACCACCAGGATCATCAGGCCGGCCAGCCAGACCACCAGGTACAGGCCGATGTGGAGGAAAGCCGGTCCGAAGCGGTAGTCGGTGAACGTCCGGGTGAAGTTGCCGATCCCGACGAGCTGGTTGCGGGAGTTGGACAGCGCCAGCCACACGGCGTAACCGGTGGGCAGGACGCCGAAGGCGAGCAGGAGGAGGACATAGCCGGAGACGAAGACGTAACCCCGTGCCGGTCACGCCGAGGTAGGCGTACCCGCCCCGGACCCAGGCGCCCAGCGTGTACGTCGAGTTGGGCTTCACC
>NZ_JBEXSH010000926.1:0-3435 GCF_040613555.1 Streptomyces sp. NPDC006265 | reverse complement strand
GGTCCGAACTTCGCCAACCAGGCCGAGTACTTCGAGAACTACACGAGCCGTGAGGCGGAGTTGGAGAACCGGCCGGCGCGGGCCGACTGGGCATGCCACCGCATCGGTGTCCCCAGCCGCCGCGGCAAGTACCTGTGGCTGCCCCTGGAGGACACGGACCAGTCGATCCTGGCCCACCTCGGCATGAGCGGCCAGCTGCTGGTCCAGCCGCGCACGGCCCCGGACGAGAAGCACCTGCGCATCCGCGTCCGCTTCACCGACACCCTTGACACCGAACTCCGCTTCGTCGACCAGCGCACCTTCGGCGGCCTCTCGCTGCACGAGAACACCCCCGACGGCCTGCCCGACGCCATCGCGCACATCGCCCGGGACCCGCTCGACGTGCTCTTCGACGACGAGGCGTTCCATCAGGCGCTGCGCCGCAAGCGGTCCACGATCAAACGGGCCCTGCTGGACCAGTCGCTGATCAGCGGCGTCGGCAACATCTACGCGGACGAGGCCCTGTGGCGCGCCCGCATCCACTACGAGCGCCCGACCGCCACCTTCACGCGTCCGCGCACCCTGATGCTCCTGGGTCATGTGCGGGACGTGATGAACGCGGCCCTCTCCGTGGGCGGCACCAGCTTCGACAGCCTGTACGTCAACGTCAACGGCGAGTCGGGGTACTTCGACCGGTCGCTCGACGCCTATGGCCGTGAGGGTTTGCCCTGCCGGCGGTGCGGCACGCCCATGCGGCGGAGGCCCTGGATGAACCGGTCGAGCTACCACTGTCCGAAGTGCCAGCGGCCGCCGCGGATCACGCCCTAGCGGAGTCGTACCGCTCGCGCGCGGCCAGGACCTCGTCCATGCTGCCCTCCACGAAGTGGATCAGGGCGAGCAGCCGCTCGGCCACGTGGCGCCCCAGCGGCGTCAGTTCGTAGTCCACCCGGGGCGGGTTGGTCGGCTGGGCCTCGCGGTGGACCAGGCCGTCGCGCTCCAGCGCGTGCAACGTCTGGGACAGCATCTTCTCGCTCACCCCGTCGACGCGGCGGCGCAACTCGTTGAAACGCAGCGAGCCCTCGTACAGGGCGCCGAGCGTGAGGCCGCCCCAGCGGCCCATGACGTGCTCCAGCGTGCCGCGCGACGGACAGGCCTTGGCGAACACGTTGTACGGGAGGTCGTCCAGCCCCTCCGTGAGCTCCTGGGTGGTGGTCATATGCCCAGCCTACTCCAGCGCAGCGCTAACCGACAGGTTGCACTAACTAGAAGTTAGTGCTTTCCTTTGGTCATCGTCAGCGACCTGCCTATTTCAGGAGTACTACGTGACCACCCCTGTCGTGTCCCTCGCCTACCACTCCGGCTACGGCCACACCGCCGTGATCGCCGAGGCCGTCCGTACCGGTGCCGTCGAAGCCGGTGCCGAGGTGCATCTGATCAAGGTCGACGAGATCACCGAGGAACAGTGGGCGGTCCTCGACCGCTCGGACGCCATCGTGTTCGGCTCGCCGACCTACATGGGCACCGCGTCCGGCGCCTTCCACGTCTTCGCGGAGGCCACCTCGAAGCGCTGGGCCACCCAGGCCTGGAAGGACAAGCTGGCCGCGGGCTTCACCAACTCCGCGTCCAAGAGCGGCGACAAGCTGCACACCCTGCAGTACTTCCAGATCCTCGCCGCGCAGCTCGGTATGCACTGGGTCAACCTCGGTCTGCTCCCGGGCTGGAACAGCAGCACCGGCTCCGAGCACGACCTGAACCGTCTCGGCGTCTTCACCGGCGCGGCAGCACAGACCAACGCCGACGAGGGCCCGGACGCCGTCCACAAGGCCGACATCGCCACGGCCGAACAGCTGGGCCGCCGCGTGGCGGAGACGGCCAGGGTGTACCTCAAGGGCCTGGCCGCCGCCTGAGCGTCGTCAGCCGGGCTCAGTAGCCGAAGTTCTGCGTCCACCAGGGGCCGCCGGAGCCGAGCTCGACGCCGACGCCCAGCGTCTTGAAGTCGCAGTTCAGTATGTTGGCGCGGTGGCCGGGGCTGTTCATCCAGGCGTCCATCACAGCCGCTGCGTCGGCCTGGCCGCGGGCGATGTTCTCGCCGCCGAGGTTGGATATCCCGGCCTTCTCGGCTCTGTCCCAGGGGGTATGGCCGTCGGGGTCGGTGTGGTCGAAGAAGCCCTGCGCGGCCATGTCCTCGCTGTAGCTCTGGGCCAGCCCGGTCAGGGCGCTGTTGGCGGCGACCGGGCTGCAGCCCACCTTGGCCCGCTCCTCGTTCACGAGGCTCAGAACCTGGGCCGCCGCGGAGGACTCCCCGGACAGGGCGGCGGAGGCGCTGGGCTTCTTCGGCGCCTTCGTGGCCGTACGCGAGGGCGTGTTGTCCGGCTTCTCGCTCGGAGTTGCCGCCGGCGCCTTCTTCTCCTGCGTCTTCTCCGGCTTCTCCGGCGTCTTCGTCGGCGCGGCCGACGACTTCGAGGCGGACGGGGACGGCGAGCCGGAACGCTCGACGTCCCGGCTGGTGGGCGCCTCGCCGCGGCTGTCGGCGCTGCCGGAGGTGCCGCCCTGCTCGATCGGGGTGTTCGTCGGCGTGTCCCCGGCCTGGACCTTGTCGGCCCCGCCGCCTCCGCCGACCTTGTAGTTGTCGAGGCCGGGCACGGCGCCGGTGGCGACCGCGACCGTGCCGAGGGCGACGGCGGCGGAGACGCCGAGCAGTCCGGTGCGCATCGGCCGGGCGGTCTTCTTGCGGCGACGGTGCGAACCGGCGCGCCGGGCGCCGCCGTCGGGCGTGAAGCTGTCGCTCGCGAACCCGTCGCTCGCGAAGACGGCCGTGTCGTTGAAGCGGTCACCCGCGGCGGACGCCTCCGCCCCGAACAGGTAGGCCTCGGTCTTCGCGTAGTTGCCGGCGTACGCCTCCGGGTTCAGATAGGGCGCGATGCCCATCGTCGGGGCGTCGTCCGCGGCGGGGTACAGCGGGTCCCGGCCCTCCGCGAAGCCGTCGGTGTGGGTGATTCCCGTGGCGCGGCCCGTGGCGGCGCGGCCGGCGTCGGAGCGTCGGTGGCGTCCCATGTCCTGGCCTTCCTCGTCCTGGCGGTCGACTCGTCCTCGAGATCAACACCAAACCCACTCGATCGTGTGAGTTTCATATGAGATTCGTTGAGGGGGGACGGTACCGCATGGCGCAAGTGGAGGAAGTGCCCGGAGAGAGATCGGGCGGTTAGGTTGCAGTCATGAGCGAGGATGTGCGACTGGTCGCCTGGGTGCGTGGACGCGTCCAAGGTGTGGGTTTCCGCTGGTTCACGCGGGCCAAGGCTCTGGAGATCGGCGGCCTGAGTGGCTTTGCTCTCAATTTGGGCGACGGCCGGGTCCAAGTGGTCGCCGAGGGCGGCCGCGAGGGCTGCGAAGGCCTGCTGGAGTGGCTCCAGGGTGACGACACGCCCGGACGCGTGGACGGCGTCACCGAGATCTGGG
>NZ_JBEXSH010000925.1:0-3437 GCF_040613555.1 Streptomyces sp. NPDC006265 | reverse complement strand
GGCAACAGCTGCGCGAACGAGGATCACGGGCGGGGCGGGCGGCCGGGCGGGTCCGGCGGCGCGGTCGCAAAGGGCGGCGAAAAGGATTCACCAGCGGTGATCTCCGGCAACGGCGTGCAGCTGCCGGTCGACGTCACAGGCAACTCGGTGAACGTGGTCGGCAACGGCAACGCGTCCACCGGTAACGAGTCCTCGAACACGCCCGGTGACCATCGCCCCGTGCGTCCCCAGCACCCGCCGAAGCCAATCCCGAAGCCGACCCCGCCACTCCGGCCGAACCCGGCCCCCGAACCGGCCCCGCACACCGTCCCGCACGCCAGGGGCGCCTTGGCGTACACGGGCACGGGCTACACCCTCCAGGCCGTCGCGGCGAGCGCGGCGCTGGTCGCCGGGGGAGTGGTGCTGCGCCGGAGGTTCCGCCCCGGGTCGGACGGCTGACCCGGGACGGGGCTACACCGCCTCCGCCACCCCTGTGAGCAGCACCATCCCCGAGTCCCCGTAGTCCGGCAGGGTCGGGTCCATGCCGATGTGGGTCACGTCCAGGTCCCGCGTCAGGGGCGTGAAGACCTCCGTGACGGTCGCCGGGCTCACCGGACAGCCCGGCCAACGGGAGGCGGGTCCGATGCGGTACGTCGGCATGTTCTCCATGAACGCGGCGACCAGGTAGCCGCCCGGCCGGGCCGTGCGGACGAAGGTACGGCACAAGTCGGCGAACTCGGCGAAGTCCTCTGTCACGCTTTCGGCGACGAAGTGCATGGATGCGAGTTCGTACGCACCCGGCGGCAGGGCCCGGACGTCGGCGTGGACGATGTGCACCGGGGCCAGCGCACCGGCCAGCGTCGCGGGCACCTCGGGGTTGAGCCGTCGGCACAGCTCGTGGAAGGGCAGCCTTCTCGCGTCGAGCCGGTGGCAGATCTGGTCCTCCAGGTAGGAGACATTGCTCGCCCCGGCCTCGACGGCGTCGATCCGGCGGCACGCGGCGGACGCGAGCATCAACGGGTACAGGTTGGGGCCCGCACCGAACTCCACCGAGCGGGCGATCCCGCCGGGTGTCAGGCCCCGGTAGAACGCGGAGTGGTGCGCGATGACCGCCGCGTCCGAGGCGTGCACCTCGCGGTAGTTCTCCGCGAGGTAGCCGGCGACCGGCCAGCGGTCCCAGTCCACGTCGTCGTTGTGCGTCGTCATGGCCGGCAAGTGCCGTGGCAGGCAACGTTTGCCCGTTGAGGAGCGGCGTCCGGTGCGTGCTCTCGGCGTGCCGGCCGGAAGCCCTCGTACTGGACGTACTCGGGGTTTCGGCCGGTGCGGCGAGTGGGGGTACCCCCTGCTCGAGCGGAGTCGAGAGCTTGGGGGAGCGTGCCGGGCGTCGTGACGGGGCGAACGTTGCCTGTCGCGGCACTAGCCCTTCAGCCGCAGCGGGAAACGATCGGACACCCGGGTCAGGGTCCCGTTCAGGTGGTCGATGTCCTCGTCGGAGTTGAGGGCGGTGAGCTGCACGCGGAACCCCACCCGGTCACGCGGGACCAGCGGGTAGGCGGCCAGCGTCACGTAGACGCCCTCCTCCCACAGGAACGCGGCGACCGCGTCCAGGTCGGCAGGGTTCGCCAGCGGCACCTCCACGATCGGCAGCCGGTCCGAGTTGAGGGTGCTCACCCCCATGCCCTCCAGGTGGTCGAGCACCCGGACCGTCTTGCGGTACAGGTCGGCCCGGATCGCGTCGCCCCGGCGCTCGTTGACATCCATCCCGGCCATCGCGGTCGCCAGTGACGCCGTCGGTGAAGGCCCCGAGTACAGATAGGGCGCCGCGGTCTTCAGCCGGTTCTTCAGCTCCGACGGCAGTGCGAGGAACGCCAGCAGGGACGAGTACGCCTTCGAGAACCCGCCCACGAGCACGACTCCGTCGTAGGACTCCCCGGTGTGCCGCACCACGCAGTTGCCGCGCATGCCGTACGGGCACGTCTCGGCGGGCCCGCGCTCCCCGATCACCCCGAAGCCGTGCGCGTCGTCGACGTACAGCGTCGCGCCCTCGGAGCGGCACACCGCCGCCAGGGCGGGTAGGTCCGGGATGTTGCCGCTCATGCTGTTGACGCCGTCCAGGCACACCAGCCGCGGTGTCCCCGGTGGCACCCCGGCCAGCTGCGCGCGCAGGTCGTCGGGCCGTTCGGCGTGGAAGCGGTGCAGGGCGGCGCCCTGCGCCCGGGCCACCACACAGCCGTCGTAGACCGTGCGGTGCGCTGTCGCCTCCACGAAAATGTGCCCGTCCTCCGCGAGCGCCGGGATCACCGAGGAGTGGACCAGCGTCAGCGTGGGCAGCAGCAGCGTGTCCGGCGCGCCCAGCAGCGCGGCGAGCCGTTCCTCGATGTCGGGGAACAACCGCGGGCTGCCCAGCAGCCGTGACCAGCTGGGGTGCGTGCCCCAGCGGCGGACCGCGGGATCGACCGCCTCCATGATCTCCGGGTCCCAGTCGAAGCCCAGGTAGTTGCACGAGGCGAAGTCGATCAGCCAGTGGTCGCCGCTGCGGATGTGCCTTCCGCGCACCTCGTCCAGGATCGCGTCGCTCATCGGGCTGGTGCGCCGCAGATGTTCCAGGTCCGCCCAGCGGGCCTCCCGGCGTCCCCGGGCCGCGTCGATGCGGGGCCGCGGCGTCCCGGGCGACGCGAACGGACGGGCGCTCGGCTCCCGCAGCACGTGGGCGCTCTGCTCCACCGTCATCGGCCGGGCGAACAGGAACCCCTGCCCGAACCGGCACCCCATGCTCGCCAGCAGGTCCCGCTGGGCGGGGTTCTCGATGCCCTCCGCGATCACCTGCATGCCCAGGGTGTCGGCGATCCGCACGATGCCCTCGACCAGGGCGACCTGCTGGGCGTCGCGCGCGATGTCGTCGATGAACGACTTGTCGATCTTCAACACGTCGATGGGGAAGTCCCGCAAGTAGCGCAGTGAGGAGAAGCCGGTGCCGAAATCGTCGACGGCGATGTGCACCCCGAGTTCCTTGAGCGTGTTCAGCACCGTCTGGAGGCGGTCGTCGCGGTGCAGCAGCACCGTCTCCGTCAGCTCCAGCTGCAGTGATCCCGGTTCGAGGCCCGGGGTGCTCAGCGCCTGACCGACCTGTTCGACGAACCCCACGTCGCGGAACTGACGGGCGGAGACGTTCACACTGACGTACGGCGGACGGGCGGGCCCGGGCAGCCGTTGCAGGTTCACGATGTCGCTGACCGCTTTATCCAGTACCCACGACCCCAGCGGGGCGATGTGCCCGGTCTCCTCGGCCAGGCTGATGAACTGGTCCGGCATGACGGGCGGCTGCCGCTCGTGGGGCCAGCGGACCAAAGCTTCGAAGCCGACGACCTCGCCCGCCCTGATGTCGACGACCGGTTGGTAGCGCAGCGCGAACGCCTTGTCGGCGACCGCCTGGGCCAGCTGCGACTGGAGGTCGTGCC
>NZ_JBEXSH010000924.1:0-3440 GCF_040613555.1 Streptomyces sp. NPDC006265 | reverse complement strand
GGGACCGGAGCGAGCCGCTGTCGTCGGCCGGTCCGGTCCACTCATGGCCGCAGGAGGAGGTCCAGGCCCGGCGAGATGTCCGGTGCGCTGATCGAGCCGTAGCCGAAGACGAAGCCGGGGCGCGCACGGCGGGTCGCGGCGATCTCGGCCAGGGTGTGGATCGCCACGCCGGACGCCCGCGCCCCGGCGGCATGGTCCGCGAGCGCCTGCGGGTCGGCCAGCGGGCCCCGGTGAAGGCGGTCACGTGCAGGCCGGCGTACGAGGCGTCGGCGGACGAGGTCACCGCGGCATTCGCCGAAGACGGAGTGGGGGAGCGGCGGTTCGCGCTGCCGGAGGTGGGCGAGGGCTTCGCCGTCCCCGGGCGGGTCGCGATCGGCTTCCACCTGCTCGACCGCGTGGTGCACGACTGGGATGTCGCGGTGACGATCGGCGCACGGTGGGAGCCCGCCGGCGAACTCACCGACGCCGCGCTGCGGGTGGCCACCCGGGTCCCCGACGAGGGCCGCGGGGCCGGAGGCGCGTTCCGTCGGCGGATCGCCGTCGGTGACGATGCCGCGCCGGGCGACCGGCTGCTCGCCCTGCTCGGCCGGGACCCGTCCTGGACGCTGGGGTGCTGAGGAGCCGTTGGTACCCGGTCCGGCCGGAACACAGGACGCCGACGGCGGCGGACTCGCCGGACGAAGAGGCCCGCTGATCGTCGGCGCCACCGTCTTCACCCCGGATCGCGCCGGGACCTGCCCGGCATCGCGCGCCGCGGCATGGCACTGGGGCGCCACTGGCCGCGGCTCGAAGGAGCGGTCGGTATGTGGGGGTGGGTCATGTCCGTGGCCGGGCGCTGCGGATCGGTCTCGGTTGGACCGAGCGGCGGGCTCTGGCCGGGTTCGTACGCCTGCCGGAGCATGTCGCGATCATGGACGAGTACCGGGAGCGGGGCACGACGAGATCGGTGATCCGGGAGTACGAGCACCTCGACGTGACGCGTGTACGGCGGGACATGGAGGCCTGGCTGAGGACGGACGACCGCCGCTGAGCCCAGCCTCGGCCCGGTCGGCGCTGACCTTTCGGAGCCGCCTACCGGGCCCGGGAATCGAGCAGCCCGGTCAGCACCCGGTCCGGGGTGAGCGGGAGTTCACGGAAGCGGACGCCCGTGGCGTGGTGCACGGCGTTGCCGATCGCCGCGGCGGTCCCGACGATGCCGATCTCCCCGATGCCCTTGCTGCCCATGGGATTGAGGCGGGAGTCCTCCTCGTCGACCCAGTGCGCCTCGATCTCGGCGACATCGGCGTGCACGGGCACGTGGTACGAGGCCAGATCCGACTCGGTGAAGTCGCCGAAGGCGGCGTCCAGGGTGCTGCCCTCGGTCAGCGCCATGCCCAGGCCCATCGTCATGCCGCCCACGAACTGGGAGCGCGCCGTGCGGGCGTTGAGGATGCGGCCCGCCGCGTAGACCCCCAGGAGCCGGTTGACCCGGACCTCGCCGGTGACCGTGTCCACCGCGACCTCGGCGAAGTGCGCCCCGAAGGCGTGCCGCGCGACGTCGCTCTCGGCGTCCGCGGCGCCCTGCGTGTCGGCGCTGACGTCGAGGCCCTGCTCGGGCAGCGGCCCGGTGTGCTCGGCCAGGCGCACGGCCAGCCGAGCGCAGGCGTCGTGCACCGCCCAGCCCCAGGAGGCGGTGCCCGACGAGCCGCCGGCCAGTGGCGCCGACGGGAGTTCGGTGCTGCCGACCTCGATCCGCACCCGCTCCAGCGGCACCCCGAGGGCGTCGGCCCCCACCTGCGCGAGCACGGTCCGGGCACCCGTCCCGATGTCGGTGGCGTTGATCCGCACCAGGAACGTCCCGTCGGGCAGCGCGCGGACCGCCGCGGTGGAGGGGCCCACCATGACGGGGTACGTAGCCGCCGCCACGCCTGTCCCGAGCAGCAGGGGCCCGTCCCGGCGGGCGCCCGGGCGGGGGTCGCGCCCGTCCCACCCGAAGCGCCGTGAGCCTTCGCGCAGGCACTCGATCAGATGCCTGCTGCTGAAGGGCTTGCCGCTGTCGGGCTCGACATCGGGCTCGTTGCGGAAGCGCAGCTCGATCGGGTCCATGCCGAGTTCGGTGGCGAGCTCGTCCATGGCGGACTCCAGCGCGTACATGCCGGGGGCCTCGCCCGGAGCGCGCATCCAGGACGGCGACGGAACGTCCAGCGCCGCGACCCGGTGCACCGTACGGCTGTGCGGCGCGGCGTACATCACCCGTGCCGGCACCGCCGCCTGCTCCACGAACTCCTTGATGCGGGAGGTGTGCGTGGTGACCTCGTGCACGAGGGACGTGAGCCGGCCGTCCGCGTCGGCCCCGAGCCGAAGCCGGTGGAGGGTAGGGGCGCGATGCCCGACGACGGCGGGCAGGTAGCGGCGCGGCAGCGCCACCGTCACCGGCCGCCCGGTCTGACGTGCCGCCATGGCGGCGAGCACCACGTCGGGCCGTGGCGTGCCCTTGGACCCGAAACCGCCGCCGACGTGCTCGGCGGTGACGACGATCCGCTCCTTGGGCAGGCCGAACAACCCGGCGAGCACGGCCCGCACGGCGCCGGTGCCCTGGCTGGAGGTGTGCACGGTGAGCCGGCCGTCCTCCCACCGGGCGGTGGTGGTGTGCGGCTCCATGGGGTGGTTGTGCAGCGGCGGCACCCGGTACGCGACGTCCACGCGGGCGGCCGAGGAACCGAACGCCCCGTCGGCGTCCCCCTGTTCACGGACGGCGGGGTGACCGCCGTTGGCCTCCTCGGGCACGTAGACACCCGGGTGCGATGCGGTGAGGGCCGCGTCGTGCTCCTCGGCGTCGTAGGTGACGCGGACGGCGGCCGCACCGGCGCGCGCCGCCTCCAAGGTCTCGGCCACCACCAGGGCCACGAACCAGCCGCGGTGCGGAACCCGGGGACTCTGCAGCACCGCGAGCGTGGGATCGTCCGGTTCCGTCAGGCGCGGCGCGTTCTCGTGCGTGAGGACGGAGAGGACTCCGGGCACGGCCAGGGCGGCCGCGGTGTCGACGCCGGACACCCGGCCCCGGGCCACACTCGCCGGCACCGGCCAGGCCTGGGCCCGGCCGGGGGAGTGGAACTCGGCGGCGTAGCGGGCGGTGCCGCCGACCTTCTCGAGACCCTCGCGCCGCTCGGCGGGGGCACCCACACTGCCGGTCATGAGGCCCTCCCGGCGAGCACGGTGTCCGTAAGCCGGGACAGCACGTCCACGGCGAGATTGCGGGCGAGCGGCACCTTGTAGGCGTTGTCCCGCAACGGCTGCGCGGCGGACAGCTCCAGTTCGACGGCGTGTTCGAACGCCGCGCGGGACGGAGCCGTATCCAGCAGCGCCTCCTCCGCGCGCCGAGCACGCCACGGCCGGTGCGCCAGCGCCCCGAAGGCGAGCCCCGCATGGCCGACGACCCCGTCCTCCAGGCGCAGCACGAC
>NZ_JBEXSH010000923.1:0-3440 GCF_040613555.1 Streptomyces sp. NPDC006265 | reverse complement strand
CTGGCGGTGGCACGCCCAGACCGGTCCCCGGGGCCTCGCCGGGGCAAGCCGAGACGGGGCCCCTGCGGCGCAGGGGGCGCTCCCCGCCGGTCGGGGCCCCGCCGCCGTGTCGCGGGAAGGACCTGCTCAGCCCTGGGCGGCCGCGGCCCGCACAGCGATCCGGTCCTCACCCGCGTACACGTTCATGGAGCTGCCCCGCAGGAAGCCCACCAGCGTCAGGCCCGACTCGGCGGCCAGGTCCACCGCCAGAGAGGACGGGGCCGACACGGCCGCCAGCACGGGGATGCCCGCCATCACGGCCTTCTGCGCCAGCTCGAAGGAGGCCCGGCCCGACACGAGCAGGACCGCCCGCGACAGCGGCAGCTCCCCGTTCTGCAGGGCGCGGCCGACCAGCTTGTCGACCGCGTTGTGCCGGCCCACGTCCTCCCGGACGTCCAGCAGCTCGCCCTCTTCCGAGAACAGGGCCGCCGCGTGCAGGCCCCCGGTCCGGTCGAAGACCCGCTGGGCCGCGCGCAGCCGGTCGGGGAGGCTCGCGAGCAGCTCGGGGGAGATCCGGACCGGGGGAGTGTCGGCGACGGGCCACCGGGCCGTGGTGCGCACCGCGTCCAGCGACGCCTTGCCGCACAGCCCGCAGGAGGACGTGGTGTAGACGTTGCGCTCCAGCGTGATGTCGGGGACCACCACGTCCGTGGCCGTCTGCACGTCGACCACGTTGTACGTGTTCACCCCGTCGGCCGTGGCGCCCGCGCAGTAGACGATGTTCCGCAGATCCGACTGCGCGCCCAGCACCCCCTCGCTCACCAGGAACCCCGCGGCCAGCGCGAAGTCGTCACCCGGTGTGCGCATGGTGATCGCCAGGGGCTTGCCGTTGAGCCGGATCTCCATCGGCTCCTCGGCGACGAGCGTGTCCGGGCGGCTGGAGACCACCCCGTCCCGGATGCGGATCACCTTGCGTCGTTCCGTGACTCGTCCCATGTCCTGATCAGTCCCGGTTCTGTACGTGCTGGTAGCCGAAGCGGCCCTTGATGCAGAGGTTGCCGTGGGTCACCGGGTTGTCGTGCGGCGAGGTGACCTTCACGATCTCATTGTCCTGCACGTGCAGCGTCAGGTTGCAGCCCACTCCGCAGTACGCGCACACCGTGGTCGTCTCCGTCTGCCGCGTCTCGTCCCACGTACCCGCCGCCCGCATGTCGAACTCGGACTTGAAGGACAGCGCGCCCGTGGGGCACACCTCGATGCAGTTCCCGCAGTACACGCACGCCGAGTCGGTCAGCGGCGCGTCGTGCTCCACCGCGATCCGGGCGTCGAAGCCGCGCCCCGCGACCGAGATCGCGAAGGAGTTCTGCCACTGGTCGCCACAGGCGTCCACGCACTTGTAGCAGAGGATGCACTTGTCGTAGTCACGGACGTACAGGTCGTTGTCGACCCTCGGCTCCTCGTTCAGCCGCGCCGCGTGCGGGCCGAAGCGGTCCGGCTTCGCCTCGTACTCCTTGAGCCACCCGGCGACCTTCGGGGTCGTCGACAGGTCGACCGACGACGCGAGCAGCTCCAGGACCACCTTGCGGCTGTGCCGGGCGCGCTCGGTGTCCGTGCGCACCTCCATCCCCGGCTCGGCCTTGCGGGAGCAGGCAGGGACGAGCGTCCTGGCCCCCTCGACCTCGACGACACAGACCCGGCAGGCGTTCTTGGGGCGCAGGGTGTCGCCCTCGCACAGGGTCGGGATGTCCTTCCCGGCCGCCCGGCAGGCGTCCAGGATCGTCGAGCCCTCGGGGACCCGGGCCTCCTCGCCGTCGATGGTGAACTCCAGCACGCGGCGCGGGATCCCCAGCGGTGTGACGGTCATTCGTACGCCCCCAGACGGTCGATGGCGGATTCCACGGCGTTCCACGCGGTCTGACCCAGACCGCAGATCGAGGCGTCCCGCATGGCGCGGCCGACCTCCCGCAGCAGCGCGATGTCGCCTGCGGCGTCGGCGCCCGTGCGCTCCACGATCCGGTGCAGCGCCTCTTCCTGCCGCACCGTCCCGACGCGGCAGGGCACGCACTGCCCGCACGACTCGTCCCGGAAGAACTCCGCGATACGCAGCAGCAGCCGGGGCAGGGGCACGCTGTCGTCGAAGGCCAGGACGACCCCCGAGCCGAGCGTCGTGCCCGCCTCCCGCGTGCCTTCGAAGGTGAGCGGCACGTCCAGCTCGTCGGCCCGTACGAAACCGCCGGCCGCCCCGCCGAGCAGCACCGCCCGCAGTCCCTCGCGCACCCCGGCCAGGGCGAGCACCTCGCCCAGCGTCGCGCCGAACGGCACCTCGTAGACACCGGGCCGCTCCACACTCCCGGACACGCAGAACAGCTTCGGGCCGGTGGAGCGCCGGGTGCCGATCGCCGCGTACGCCGGGGCGCCCATGGTCAGGATCGGCAGGACGTTGACCAGCGTCTCCACGTTGTTCTCGACCGTCGGCTTGCCGAACAGGCCCTTCTCCACCGGGAACGGCGGCTTGGAGCGCGGCTCGCCCCGGTAACCCTCGATGGAGTTGAACAGCGCCGTCTCCTCACCGCAGATGTAGGCGCCCGCGCCGCGCCGGATCTCGATGTCGAAGGCGTAGCCCTGGCCGAGGACGTCGTCGCCGAGCAGTCCGCGCGCACGGGCCCGCGTGATCGCGTGCTCCAGCAGGCGCAGGGCGCGCGGGTACTCCCCGCGCAGGTAGAGGTAGCCCTTGTGGGCGCCGGTCGCGTACCCGGCGATCGTCATCGCCTCGACGAGCGCGTACGGGTCGCCCTCCATGAGCACCCGGTCCTTGAAGGTGCCCGGCTCCGACTCGTCGGCGTTGCAGACGAGGTAGTGCGGATGGTCGGGCTGCGACGCCGTGGCCTGCCACTTGCGGCCGGTGGGGAAGGCGGCGCCGCCGCGCCCGACCAGGCCCGAGTCGGCGACCTCGCGGATGACCCCGGCGGGACCCAGCTCGAAGGCCCGGCGCAGGGCGGTGTAGCCGCCGTGCGCGCGGTAGTCGTCGAGGGACGACGGGTCGACCACGCCGACGCGATGCAGCAGCATCAGAGCGTCCTGCCCCGCCTGGGGCACCGCCAGCGAGGCCGGCGGCTCCTCGGGCGCGGAGTCGGGCGAGCTCGCGGCGAGCACGGCGTCCTCGACGGTCGCCGGCGCCGAGACGGCCGTACGGACGGGATCCCCGGCCTTGATCGCGAGCGCGGCCGGGGCCCGTTCGCACAGGCCCAGGCACGGGCTGCGCTCGACACCCACCCCGCTGCCGGGGCCCAGCCGCGCCTCGATCCCGGCGCACAGCTGAGGCGCCCCGGCCGCCGCGCACGCCAGGTCCGTGCACACGTGGAGCACGGTCGCCGGACGCGGCAACCTCCTCGTTCTCCTGTGGAAACGCGCGACACGGTCGCGTGACCTGGGACACAGCCCGGGCAGGGTTTGATTTCGAG
>NZ_JBEXSH010000922.1:0-3461 GCF_040613555.1 Streptomyces sp. NPDC006265 | reverse complement strand
CTGTGCATGGTGGTCCCTTCCCTGGGTGAGGTGGGAGCGCTCCCACCTCATCAAGCCATCGTTGTCATTGGCGCGTCAAGAGGGTGGTGAGGAGAGGGCGATGTCCGGCGGCCGTGAACGATCAGCGACGATCACCCGGAGGCAGAGGTGGGACGGCGCAAGGACACCGGCGCCCCGTTGGACGGCGCAAGGACACCGGCGCCCCCGCTGGGCGGCGCCCGGGAGGCCGACAGTCCGCACTACGCCAAGGATCCGCACGGCACGGCGATCCCGCTGGACGCACACATCCGGCTCGCCAACCCCCGCACCGCGAAGACCGACGACTCCCGCATTCTGCGCCGGGGGTACAACTGCGACCGGGGTGTCGACAGCGTCGGCGATCTGGATATGGGGCTGGTCTTCTGCTGCTACCAGCAGGACGTGCACCGCCAGTTCGAGGCCACGCAGCCTCGGGATCGACGAACCTCTCGTCGACTACATCTCCCCGACCGGCGGCGGCTACTTCTTCGCCCTGCCCGGTGTGCGGGACTCCTCCGACTGGCTGGGCAGGGGGCGGCTCTCGGCCTGACGCGCGGGGTCCGGACCGAAGTCCCGTCTCTGTCAGAAGTGTTGACCTCGCAATGAAAGCGTTTTAGCTTCCCTTCACCGGACGCGCCGAAGTGAGGGGGAACCGTGGCAACTGGCTTACGGGAACGTGCAGGTGCGAAGGGGGTGAGTCCCGGTCGCCGCCAATCCGGAGGGTCGCCGCACGAACGTAAAGGTTTTCATGGACGCGACAGCCGGACCCTGTTCCTGCTCATGCTTCCCGGCGTCGCCTACTTCCTGCTGTTCCACTACGGCGCCCTCGCCGGCAACGTCATCGCGTTCAAGGAGTACGTGCCGTTCGACGGCCTGTGGGGCAGCCCGTGGGCCGGGTTCGGCAACTTCCGGCGCATGTTCGAGGACGGCGCCTTCTGGGACGCGGTCCTCAACACCCTCTGGATCGCCGTCCTCCAGCTGGTCTTCTACTTCCCGGTACCGCTCGGCCTCGCCCTGCTGCTGCACACCCTCACCTGGAGCTCGGTACGCCGCTTCGTGCAGTCGGTGGCGTATCTGCCGCACTTCATCTCGTGGGTGATCGTCGTCGCGCTGTTCCAGCAGGTGCTCGGCGACACCGGCCTGCTCAACAGCGGGCTCAGCGGGGCCGGTCTGCACACCGTCGACATCGTCGGCGATCCGGACGCCTTCAAGCCGCTCGTCGTCGCCCAGGTCATCTGGAAGGACGCCGGCTGGGGCACGATCATCTTCCTCGCCGCCCTCGCCCAGGTCGACGAGCAGCAGTACGAGGCGGCCGCCATCGACGGCGCCGGTCCCTGGCGGCGCTTCTGGCACGTCACGCTGCCCGCCATCCGCCCGGTGGTCGTCCTGCTGCTCATCATGCGGCTCGGCGACATCCTCTCCGTCGGCTTCGAGCAGATGCTGCTCCAGCGCGACGCGGTCGGCCCCCGGGCCGCCGAGGTCATCGACACCTTCGTCTACTACCAGGGCATCGTCGGCGGCGACTACGGATTCGCCGCCGCCGCGGGCCTGTTCAAGGGGCTCGTGGGGGCCTTCCTCGTCTACGCGGCCAACAAGGTCGCCCATCGCCTCGGCGAACAGGGGGTCTACCGGTGAGCGCGTCCGCCCGGCCCGGCTGGATGGAGAAGCCCCGGCCGCTCACCCAGGCCGCCAAGGCGCTCGCCCTGGCCACGGTCGTGCTCCTGGTGTGCGTGCCCTTCCTGGTCATCGTGTCGACGTCCCTCGCCTCCACCCGGGAGGTCGTCGACAACGGCGGCTGGGTGCTGTGGCCCAGCGAGCCCACGCTCGACGCCTACCGCGACATCTTCGACGGCGGCATCGTCACCCACGCCCTCGGCGTCAGCGCGGGCGTGACGATCGTCGGCACCCTGCTGAGCCTGGCCTGCACGGTCACCCTGGCCTACGCGCTGTCCCGGCCGGGCGTCTTCGGCGGCAGACCCGTACTGCTGCTGGTGCTGTTCACGTTCCTCTTCCCGCCCGGCATGATCCCGAGCTTCCTGCTGGTCAAGGAACTCGGCCTGCTCGACTCCTACGCCTCGCTCGTCCTGCCCGTCCTGGTCAACGTGTTCAACCTGGTCGTCCTGCGCGGCTTCTTCCAGTCGATCCCCGAGGAGCTCTACGAGGCGGCCCGGCTGGACGGGGCGGGGGACTGGCGGGTGCTGGTGTCGGTGGTGCTGCCGCTGTCCAAGGCCGCACTCGCCGTCGTCGGCCTGTTCTACGCCGTCGCCTACTGGAACTCCTGGTTCTACGCCTCGCTGTACCTGGAGAGCGACCACTGGCCGCTCCAGCAGGTGCTGCGCACCTATGTGGTGGCCGGGGCCGGGCTCACCGACGCGACCACGGGCGAGGCGACCGTCACCGCACCGCAGACCGTGCAGATGGCGGTGCTCGTGATCGCCACCGTCCCGATCCTGCTGGTCTACCCCTTCCTGCAGAAGTACTTCACCAAGGGCGTGCTCACCGGCGCCGTCAAGAGCTGACACGAGGTGGTTCATCCATGCCCCGCATGTCCCGACGCACCCTCCTGCGCTCCCTGGCAATGGGCGGTGCCTCCGTCTCCGCCCCTGGTCTGCTGACCGCCTGCTCCTCGGGCTCCGGCGACGGCGACGTCTCCAACGCCGGGAAGAAGCTCGCGCCGTGGCCGGCGTACAAACCGGCGACGGGCCCGAAGCCCGACCTCGCCCCGACCGCCGCCGGTGTCCAGGCCGGATACACCTCCTACCCGTCCGACCTGGTCACGTCGGTCTCCCGCACGCCCGGCGACGGCTCCACCGTGCGCGTCATGACCGTCTCCTTCGGCACACCGCCCAAGCCCGCCTCCGCGAACCGCTTCTGGACGGCGGTCGAGAAGGCCCTCGGCGTGAAGATCGAGTACACGATCATCTCCCAGGCCGACTACCAGAAGAAGATGGCCACGGTCATGGCGGGCGACGCCGACGCCCTGCCCGACATCATCAACATGTTCACCGGGTTCACACTGCCCCGCGAGGCGCAGTTCGTGCAGCGCCGGGCCCAGGACCTCACGCCCTACCTGTCGGGCGACGCGATCACCGACTACCCCAACCTCGCCAACATCCCCATCCACGCCTGGCGCGACATGGGCCGCATCGGCGGGCTCCTCTACGGCGTCCCGCTGGAACGCCCGCTGCCCGGCTCGACCCTGTGGATCAACCAGGACCTGTTCGCCGACGCGGGCATGAAGGAGGGCTGGAGCGCCGAGGACTTCAGCGCCGTGGCCCGACGCGGTACACGCGGCAAGACCTACATGCTCGGCGCCGCCAACGGGTCCCTCTTCGGCAACGGCTTCCACGCCGCCGCCCACAACGCGCCCCAGCGCTGGGCCGTCACCGAGGACGGCACCTTCCTGACGGCGGCGGCCGACGAACGCTACAAGGCGTCCATCG
>NZ_JBEXSH010000921.1:0-3466 GCF_040613555.1 Streptomyces sp. NPDC006265 | reverse complement strand
ACGTCCAGTACGAGGGCTTCCGGCCGGCACGCCGAGAGCACGCACCAAACGCCGCTCCTCAACGGGCAAACGTTGCCTGCCGCGGCACTAGCCGTCCGGAGTGGACACGTGTGGCAGACCGAGCCGGGCAAGGACCCCGCCGCCACCGACGAGCCGCGTTCCCTGCGACCACGCCGTGGGGGCCCGGTCCGGCGACCGGCCCGGGCCACCATTCCGCAGGGCACCGCGAGCCGGACGACGGGAGACCCAGCGGCGCGGAGTCAGAGCTCCGCAGGATCCAGCGCCCCCAACTGCTGCATCAGCCCCAGCCGGTCGTACTGCCACCAGCCCTCGGCGATCTTCCCGTCCGGGGTGCAGCGGTGGACGGTCGTGCCGGTCATGGTGACGTCCTGCCCGCTCGGCGGGATTCCCAGGAAGTCGCCGGTGTGACGGCCGCGGAAGGTCCACCGGGTGCAGACCCGGTCCCCCTGCGCCATCTGGTCCTCGATGGTGAACGAGAAGTCGAACCCGCCCCGCCACACCTCCACCTCGCGGCGCATCGCGTCCAGCCCGATGGTGTCCTGCACATTGGCGGGATCGTGGTCGTGGTAGTCCTCGATGAACACGTCGTTCATCGGCGGAGCGTCCCCCTGGCCGGGCAAGAGCTCGAAGAACCTGCGCGCGGTGGCCGCGTACAGCTGCTCGTCCCGCACCACGTCCAGGTCCGTGAAGGTCGGCGTCTCCTCGCAGAGCGCCACCATGTCCTGGAAGATCCGGTCGGTCTCCGGCAGCCCGGAGTTGCGCATCGCCTCCTCGTACGACGGGAACTCCACGATCTCCACGATGTGCGACGCGTCGGCCCGGTCCTTCGCCACCACACTGTGCGAAGCGGTCCGCTTCCCCTGGGTCTGCTCGACCCACCGGTCCATCAGCCGGTTCATCTCGTCGAGCCGGCTGGTCCTGCATTCGATGAGCTGTACGAAGGTCATGGCCTCGCCTCCGGCCCCCCTGGGTCCGGCTGAACAGCTTCATTGTCCCAAGGGGAATGCCCGGGTGCCTCTCGGCTCGTGAGCTCGTGAGCTCGTGAGTCGTGAGCTCGTGAGTCGTGAGCTTGCGAGCTCACGAGGGAAGGGGAGCGGGCGGAGCGCGATCGCCGCGCCTACTGCGGCCCGTACTTTCGCCCCGTCCTGGAGGACACCGCCCCCAGCATCCCCCGCGGCACCAGCTTCGCCGCGCCCATCAGCGCCTTGTAGCGCGGGTCCGGGACGGACAGCGTCTTGCCGCGCGCCAGGTCGTGCAGCGCCGCCGCCACCAGCTTGTCCGCGTCGAGCCACATCCAGCCCGGGATGTTGTCGGTGCCCATCCCGGCCCGGTCGTGGAACTCGGTGCGCACGAACCCCGGGCAGAGGGCCATCAGCCGTACGCCGCTGCCGGCCAGGTCGCGCGCCGCGCCCTGGGTGAACTGCACGACCCAGGCCTTGGACGCGCCGTAGGTGCCCCGGGGGACGAAGGCGGCCACCGACGCGACGTTGACCACGCCGCCCCGGCCCCGCTCCCGCATGGCCTCGGTCGCCGCCGACGTCAGCCGCAGCACCGCTTCACAGTGCACCTTCAGCATCCGCAGCTCGTCGGCCATCGAGACGTCGAGATAGCGGCCCTTGTTGCCGAATCCGGCGTTGTTGATCAGGAGGTCGACGGGGTTCTTGCGGTCGCCGAGGCGTCCGGCCACCGCCTCGATCCCCTTGTCCTCGGCCAGGTCGGCCGTCAGGACCTCCGCCTCGATGCCGTGCCGGTCGTGCAGCTCGGTCGCCTGTTCCCTCAGCCGCTTGGTGTCGCGGGCCACCAGCACCAGGTTGTGCCCGTCCGCCGCCAGTCGCCGCGCGAACGCGGCTCCGATGCCTGCCGTCGATCCCGTAATCAGAGCCGTTGTCATGGCAGAAGGGTAGTGACCCGGACTGGGTGCATCCGCTTCCCCGTGGGGCCGTCCGTGGTGAAGGGTCGGTGGAGACAGGCGTGGTGAGCGGCGGTCAGGCCCCGTACTTCTCCTGGTACTCCCGTGCCGTCCGCAGCAGTTCCGGGTGCAGGGCCTCGCCCGCCGCCAGCAGCCGCGGCAGCAGCGTCCGCTCGGTCGTCACCGCCCGGAACTGCAGGGCCACGGTCACGTCGTGGCCGGGCCGGTGCACGATCTCGACGGCATCGCCCGCACGGATCTCCCCGGGCACGATCACCCGCAGATACGCCCCCGGCGCCCCCCGCTGCGTGAACCGCTTCACCCAGCCCTTCTCGTCCATGTGGCCCTGGAAGGTGCGGCACGGAATCCGCCCGGACGTGATCTCCAGCACCACCTCGGGACCGACCCGCCAGCGCTCGCCGATCAGGGCACCGGACACGTCCAGTCCCCGGGTCGTGAGGTTCTCGCCGAACGCGCCGTCGGCCAGTGTCCGGCCCAGCTCGCGCTCCCACTCGTCCAGGTCCTCGCGGGCCATGGCGTACACCGCCTGGTCGTCGCCGCCGTGGTGCTCCCGCTTGCACACCGCGTCCCCGGCCAGTCCGCTCCCGGCAAGACCCTTGGGCCCGGGCGCGGACACCCGCACCGGCCCGTCCATCGGCCGCTTGTCGATCCCGGTCACGCCCCCCGGGGCGTCCGCGTAGGGCACAGCCTCGGCACGGCCCAGATTCACAGACAGAAGCTTCATGCACCGCACGGTAGGCGACCGCACCCCAAAGCGTCGACGCATTATTCGCATCGCCATCAAAGGGTCGCTTATCCTCAAAGGGTGATCGAAGCTCGTCATCTCCGTGTCCTGCGCGCCGTCGCGACCACCGGCTCCTTCTCCGCCGCGGGCCGCGAGCTGGGCTGCACCCAGCCCGCCGTCAGTCAGCAGATGAAGGCCCTGGAGACCTCCGTCGGCACACCGCTGCTGATCCGCACCGGACGGGAGATGCGCCTGACCCAGGCCGGCGAGGCCCTGGTGCGGCACGCCTCCGGGATCCTCGCCGGGCTCACGGCCGCGGAGGAGGAGGTCGCAGCCATCGCCGGGCTGCGTGCGGGCCGGGTCCGGCTCGTCTCCTTCCCCAGCGGCAGCTCCACCCTGGTCCCCACGGCCCTCGCCGCGCTGCGCGAGGCGCACCCCGGCACCCGCGTCTCCCTGGAGGAGGCCGAGCCGCCCGCCTCCGTGGGCCTGCTGCGCGAGGGCGACTGCGACGTGGCGCTCGCCTTCCGCTACGAGGGGGCGGCGGGCGCGGAGGAGTGGGACGACCTCGTCGTACGGCCGCTGCTGTCGGACCGGCTCGTCGCGCTCGTGCCGGAACGGCACCGGCTCGTGGGCGCGGAGTCCGTCGACATCGGCGAGCTCACCGAGGAGCCGTGGATCGCGGGCTGCCCGCGCTGCCGCGGACAGCTGATCGAGGTGTGCGCAGCACGGCGGCGGCGACGGAGGCGATGATCGCGGGTGTACGGGGGCGGCCACCGTCGTGGCGGACCAGG
>NZ_JBEXSH010000920.1:0-3471 GCF_040613555.1 Streptomyces sp. NPDC006265 | reverse complement strand
GCCGCGCCGCGCGGCAGCCGTACCGGACGTGCGTCGAACATCTCGCTCAGCAACCGCGCGTCGACCGGCGGGTCGGCCGCCAGGTTGAAGGCGCCCCGGACGTCGGAGCGCAGCGCCAGCCGGTACGCGTTCGCCGCGTCGTCCGTGTGCAGTGCCTGCACCCGCAGCCCGGGGATGTCGGGCAGGAAGGGCAGCAGCTCCGGGCGGGCGAGCGGGCCGGGCAGGAAGCGACCGCCGAAGATGCGGCGTTGCTCGCTCGCCGATTCCCGCTGGAACAGGAAGGCGGGCCGCATCCGCACCACCCGCGTCCCGGGGTGGTCGCGCTCGAACGTGTCCAGCGCCCGCTCCAGATAGGCCTTCTCCCGGCAGTACGCGGCATCCGGCCAGCCGTGCGTCGGCCACGACTCGTCCACGGCCTCGTCCTTCGGGCCGGGGGAGTACGCGCCGACCGACGAGGCGTGCAACAGCGCCCGTACACCCGCCGCGGCCACCGCCTCGAAGACGCGGATGCTGCCGAGCACATTCGTCCGCCAGGTCGCGGCCGGGTCGTGCGTCGGCTGGAACGCCCAGGCCAGATGGACCACCGCGTCGGCCTCCGTGAACCGCTCCACCAGATCGGACCGCTCGGAGGCCAGATCGACGGCGGCCCAGTCCGTCTTCGGGGGCGACCAGTCGGGGATCCGCCGGGCCAGGCCCAGCACGGAGGTGACCTCCGGGTCCTTGGACAACGAGCGGACCACGCTCGTGCCGACATTGCCGGTGGCGCCCGTGACGACGACCTTCATGCCCGTTGCGCTGCTCACCTTGCGCTCCTCTCGGCCGCGTGGTTCCGCGAGAGTGACCGAGTACCCGGGTGGCGCGTCTTGCATGTGGGCAGAGGGAAACCCCGGCCGGACGGGGGAATCACGGCCGGGGCGGCTCAGGGGCGGGCCCCTTCCGGACCCACGTCTTGTTCAACGGGCAACCACCTCGGGGTGTTCCGCGCGCGGCCCACCTCCCCGGTGAGGTGCGTCACGGCTCCTGGTCGCCGGGGACGGTCTCGGCCCAGAGATTCTCCGCCTGGAGCAGCAGCGTGCCCAGGACCGCCGTGTGGGCGGCCCCCTCCCCGGCGTGCCGACGCAGCTTGTCCTGCAGCTCCTCGTGCAGGTCCTGCATGTCCTTCTCGGTCTCCTCGTCCGGCCGGGCGGTCACACCGCCGTCGAGCAGACTGTCCGCCTCGGCGCACAGCGCGTCCCCGATCAGCTCCAGCAGACGCGCGTACGAGCGCAGCGCCGGTCCCTCGGGCGGGGCGGGCGTCCGTTTGTCGTCCACGGACACCGCGAGCGCCCGGGTCAGCGTGGCGACGTGCCCGGTGACCCGGCTGAGCCGCTCGTCCTCGTCCACCGCGGGCAGGTCACCCTGGTGCGGCACTCGGTGCAGGGCGCGCAGCGGGGCGTAGGTCAGGCGCAGGCTCTCCTGGCTCCACCGGCGTGCCGAGCGCAGCGCCTTCAGGCGGTGGTCCAGCCGGTTCGAGGCGCTGACCCAGCCGGAGGCGGTCTGCGTGTCCCACTCGTCCTCGCGCAGATCACCGGCGACCGTGTGCAGCACGTCCCCGGCCTCCCGGGCCAGCCCCGCCAGGTTCTCCCGCACGTCCCGCAGATGGATCGGCGGCAGCACGAAGGCGTTGACGGCGACGCCGATGACCGCGCCGATCGCGGCCTGCCCCACCCGGTGTCCGACTGCGGACAGGCTGACCATGCCCGAGGAGATGGTGAACAGGGCCGTGGTCGCCGCGTAGATGCCCTGGTCGCCGAAGCGGGGCCAGTTCGCCAGCAGCATCAGCACCGGTACGGACAGGGCGAGCGCGCCGGTCGTGTCGTCGGTGATCGCCTGCGCCCCCGAGGCCACCAGCGTGCCGACGCAGATCGCCCCGAACTGCCGCGCCCCCTGCACCAGGGAGCTGAAGACAGTGGCCTGCACCAGCACCAGCGCCACCCAGGGCGCCATCAGCGCCAGCGGGTCGCCCATCCAGACGCCGCCCACCAGCCAGGCGAGCACCGCAGCCCCGGCGGCCTTCAGCGACTGGACGACCAGGTCCCGCTCCCGCCCGGGCCCGCGCCACGCCTCGCGCACGGCGTTCCAGGCGCCCCGCGTGTCGCGCCGCACGGCCTCCACCGGTCCTACGGCGCGCGTTCCCTGCTCCAGATCGCTTGTCCGCCCCTGAGCCGTCGGTGCTCCCCGGGGCCGCCCACCCGAGGCCGCCCCGGTGTCTCTTTCGTCGCCCCTCCGCCCACGGAAGGCTCCCGCCGTCTGCTGTACGGCACTCCTCACACGCGTCATGCGCTGTGGGTATCCCCGTGAGCGGGGGTTTCACGTCGTTTCATGCCAGGGGGCCGTCGCCGAGGGAGGACAGCAGATGCGCGGGGTCGGCGTACACCGCGTCCGCGCCGGACTTCTCCAGATCGGCGCGCGGGATGCCACCGCACAGCACGCCCAGGCAGCGCACCCCGGCCCTGCTGCCCGCGCGCATGTCCCACACGGTGTCGCCGACGAACACCGCCCGCTCCGCCGGCACCCCGGCCAGCTCCAGGGCGTGCTCGACCGGCTCGGGGGCGGGCTTGCCCTCGTCGACGTCGTCGGCGCTGGCCGTGGCGGCGATCGCCTCGTCCGCGTCGATGGCCCGGCGCAGCGCGCCGAGCTCCGCGCCGCCCGCCGAGGTGGCCAGCACCACCGTCCACCCGTCCCGGTGCAGCCGCCGCAGCAGCGCGCCGGCCCCCGGCAGTGCGGGCAGCCGGTCGAAGTACTGCCCGTACAGCGCCTTGTGACCGGCACTGATGCCGGCGTCCTGGTCGGTGTCCCGGTCCCCGCCCAGCAGATGGGCCACCAGGTCGGTCGACGGCAGGCCCACGGCCCGGTGAACGGCGTGCATCGGCACGTCGTGACCCGCCTGCCGGAAGGCCTCCCACCAGGCCACGACATGCAGATGGTTGGTGTCGACCAGTGTACCGTCGACGTCGAACACGGCCGCCCGTCCCGCGCTTCCCATAGGTGCAGTCCCTTCCTCTCCGGCCGCGCGGGTACCACGTCAGCCGTCCGCCACGCCGGACGGCACCCGCCGCTCACGGGTCCAGGCCAGCAGTTCGTCGAGGGACCACGTGGTCACCACCCGCTCCGGCGGCACCCCGCACTCCTCCGCCCGCGCGCACCCGTTGATCTGCCAGTCCAGCTGTCCCGGCGCGTGCGCGTCGGTGTCGACGGAGAACAGCACCCCCGCGTCCACGGCCCGGCGCAGCAGCCGCCGCGGAGGGTCCAGCCGCTCCGGCCTGCTGTTGATCTCCAGGGCCGTGCCCGTCTCGGCGAGTGCCGCGAACACCTCGTCCGCGTCGAACTCCGACTCGGGCCGCCCCCGCCCGGTCACCAGCCGTCCCGTGCAGTGCCCGAGCACGTCCGAGTGCGGATCGCGTACGGCGGCCACCATCCGCCGGGTCATCG
>NZ_JBEXSH010000919.1:0-3477 GCF_040613555.1 Streptomyces sp. NPDC006265 | reverse complement strand
GCGGCAGGCAACGGTCGCCCCGTCGCGGCGCCCGGCATGCTCCCCCAACCTCTCGACTCCGCTCGAGCAGGGGGTACCCCCACTCGCCACACCGGCCGAAACCCCACGTACGTCCAGTACGAGGGCTTCCGGCCGGCACGCCGAGAGCACGTACCGGACGCCGCTCCTCAACGGGCAAACGTTGCCTGCCGCGGCACTAGCAGCTCCGCTACGAGGGCTTCCGCCCGGCACGCCGAGAGCACGCACCGAACACCGCTCCTTCCTCCACGGAGATCCATCAGAAGAGCCCTAGCCCAGCCCTAGCCCACCGTGACGATACGGACGGCGTCCCCGTCCCGTTCCGCGCCCGCCGTGCCCTTCGCCGCCGGCTCCCGCCACTGGCTGGCCGTGTTCCCGCCGACCCACTCCCGCCCCGCGTAGGTGACGCGCGCGATGTGCAGCTCGGAGGCGTTGGCCACGGCCCAGTGCGCCAGCTGCCAGCCGCGCTGGTCCAGGCTCCGCCCGGTGCCCGACGTGGTGTCTGCGCCGACCGGCAGGGTCACGGTCCGCCCGCCGGTCCCGTCCGTGGCGCTCGGGGACGGCGTGGGCGTGGCCGTCGACGAACCGCCCACCTGGGCACCGGCCGGCTCCAGCACATCCCGTCCGAAGTCCCGCACGAGCGCGGCCCGCACCCCGTCCGGCCCCGAGGCCCGGGTCGCGGCCGGGCGGCCCTCGCAGGTCAGCGTGGCCGCCGACTGCCCGGTGAGGGCCGCGGCGAGCAGCGCGGCATCCGGCTCGTGCTTGGCGTAGGCCTGCGGGAAACCGCTGCGCTGCACGCGCTGCGCGGCGACGGTGAGGGGCAGCCGGGTGTAGCCGGGCACCTTGACCAGGTGGTCGTAGAACTCACCGGCCGAGTACGTCGGGTCCATGATCTCCTTCGGCGTTCCCCAGCCCTGCGAGGGCCGCTGCTGGAACAGGCCGAGGGAGTCCCGGTCGCCGTGCTTGATGTTGCGCAGGGCCGACTCCTGCAGCGCGGTCGCCAGCGCGATGGTCACGGCCCGCTCGGGCAGCCCGCGCGCGGTCCCCACAGCGGTGATCGTCGCCGCGTTCACCGCCTGCTCGGGCGTGAACTCGTACGACGCCCCGTCGCCCTTGCCGGAGACCACCGTGCAGCCCGGTCCCCCCGAGCCCCCGGTGATGTACTGCACGACGAGGTAACCGGCGACCGCGAGCAGGGCCACGAGGGCGGCTCCGCATCGGAAGGCGCGGCCACGGCGCTTGGGAGAGGACGGCTCTGGCACGCCGTACAAGGTACTGGAGAGTACGGAGTGGCATGAGCCGGGTGTGGACAGTGAGGCCCGGGCCTGGCGCGTTAGGGTCGACGGCATGGCCGACACCTCGCTTGACCTCACGCTGGACGCCGCGGAGCTCACCGCCCGGCTCGTCGACTTCCGTTCCGAGAGCGGTACCGAGAAGCCGCTCGCGGACGCGATCGAGACCGCGCTGCGTGCGCTGCCCCACCTGACGGTCGACCGGTACGGCAACAACGTCGTGGCCCGCACGAACCTCGGCCGTTCGGAGCGGGTGATCCTGGCCGGGCACATCGACACCGTCCCCGTGGCGGACAACGTCCCGTCCCGGCTCGACGAGGACGGCGTGCTGTGGGGCTGCGGCACCTGCGACATGAAGTCGGGCGTCGCCGTGCAGCTGCGCATCGCGGCCACGGTCCCCGCCCCCAACCGCGACCTGACTTTCGTCTTCTACGACAACGAGGAGGTCGCCGCGGAGCTGAACGGCCTCAAGCACGTCTCCGAGACGCACTCCGACTGGCTGGAGGGCGACTTCGCGGTGCTCCTGGAGCCGTCGGACGGCCAGGTCGAGGGCGGCTGCCAGGGCACGCTGCGGGTGCTGCTGAAGACCACGGGCGAGCGGGCCCACTCGGCACGCGGCTGGATGGGCTCCAACGCGATCCACGCCGCCGCCCCGATCCTCGCCCGCCTGGCCTCCTACGAACCGCGCCGGCCGGTCATCGACGGCCTGGAGTACCGCGAGGGCCTGAACGCGGTCGGCATCGGCGGGGGAGTGGCCGGCAACGTGATCCCCGACGAGTGCGTCGTCACCGTCAACTTCCGCTACGCCCCCGACCGCACGCCCGAGGAGGCGATCGCCCACGTCCGTGAGGTCTTCGCGGACTGCGGGGTGGAGGAGTTCGAGGTCGTCGACCACAGCGGCGCGGCGATGCCCGGTCTGTCCCATCCGGCGGCGAAGGCGTTCATCGAAGCGGTCGGCGGCACCCCGATGCCGAAGTACGGGTGGACGGACGTCTCCCGCTTCTCGGCGCTCGGTGTCCCGGCGGTCAACTACGGCCCCGGCAACCCCCACTTGGCGCACAAGCGGGACGAGCGTGTGGAGATCGCCAAGATCCTCGCGGGCGAGGAGCGCCTGCGGAACTGGCTGACCGCCTGACCCCACCGGGACGCCCGCGGGTTTACGGCGCTTCATCGCGGACATGCTCACGTCCCTCGTTCGTAACCCGCGTAGATCTACGCTGAGGTGGAAAGACAGGCACGACGGAGGGAGCGCACATGGCGACCGGCAACCCCGAGGGGAAGAAGCAGCCGCCGGAGGAAAAGCGCCTGGGCCCGGTCCTCCAGAGGCGGGACCAGGTGCAGGCCAGCACCACCGACCAGCGGCTGCTGGACGAGCGGGCCCCCTCCGACTGGGTCCACACCGACCCCTGGCGCGTGCTGCGCATCCAGTCGGAGTTCATCGAGGGCTTCGGCACGCTCGCCGAACTCCCGCCCGCGATCAGCGTCTTCGGCTCGGCCCGGACCCCGGCGGACTCACCCGAGTACGAAGCGGGCGTGCGACTGGGGCAGGGCCTGGTCGACGCGGGCTTCGCCGTCATCACGGGCGGCGGCCCGGGCGCGATGGAGGCGGCCAACAAGGGCGCCCTGGAGGCGAAGGGCATCTCGGTCGGCCTCGGCATCGAGCTGCCGTTCGAGCAGGGCCTGAACCCGTACGTCGACATCGGCCTGAACTTCCGCTACTTCTTCGTCCGGAAGATGATGTTCGTCAAGTACGCCCAGGGCTTCGTGGTCCTGCCCGGCGGCCTGGGCACCCTCGACGAGCTCTTCGAGGCCCTCACGCTGGTCCAGACCCAGAAGGTCACGCGCTTCCCGATCGTCCTCTTCGGCAGCGACTACTGGGGCGGCCTGGTCGACTGGCTCCGCGACACGGTGATCGCCCAGGGCAAGGCGGCGGAGAAGGACCTGCTGCTGTTCCACGTGACGGACGACGTGGACGAGGCGGTGGCGCTGGTGTCGAAGGAGGCGGGCCGCTGAGGGGCTCTTCGAGCCCCGCTTTCTGTCCGACCGCTTGGGGTGGCGGGAGGACATAGGCCGGGGTCAGGGGGCGGAGCCCCCTGGTACCCGGGCCAGTGCCGCGACAGGCAACGTTCGCCCCGTCGCGACGCCCGGCACGCTCCCCCACGCTCTC
>NZ_JBEXSH010000918.1:0-3478 GCF_040613555.1 Streptomyces sp. NPDC006265 | reverse complement strand
CCTCCCGTCAGGCCAAGGCCGAGAAGCGCCTCGCCGAGATCGAGCACCGCGCCGAGCAGCTGCGCCTGGAGGCCGAGAAGCTGCGCACGGACGCCGAGCGCCGCGCCCGCCAGACGGTGGAGACGGCCCAGCGCCAGGCCGAGGACATCGTGGCCGACGCCAACGCCAAGGCCGACCGCATCCGTTCGGAATCCGAGCGGGAGCTCGCGGCCCTCACCAACCGCCGCGACAGCATCAACGCCCAGCTGACGAACGTCCGCGAGATGCTCGCGACGCTCACGGGCGCCGCGGTGGCCGCCGCCGGTACGCCGGCCGAGGAGGAGCCGATCTCCCGTGGGGTCCCGGCGCAGCAGTCCCGGTAACAGCCCGGCAAACGGAGTCTGAAGCTCCGCAAAGCCCTCTGCCGCTCGGGTGGCAGAGGGCTTTGCCACGTTCTAGCGTGGCGGCATGATTGAGCTCGAGGGGCTGACCAAGCGGTACGGCGAGAAGGTGGCGGTCAACAACCTGTCCTTCACCGTCAGACCGGGCATCGTCACCGGCTTCCTCGGGCCCAACGGCGCCGGCAAGTCCACGACCATGCGGATGATCCTGGGGCTCGACCACCCGACCGCCGGCGACGTCCGTATCGACGGCAAGCACTACCAGCAGCTCAAGGAGCCGCTCACATACATCGGTGCCCTGCTGGAGGCCAAGGCCTGGCACGGCGGGCGCACCGCCTACAACCATCTGCTGTGCCTGGCGCAGAGCAACGGCATTCCCCGCAGCCGGGTGCGGGACGTGCTGGAGACGGTCGGGCTGACGGCGGTCGCGAAGAAGAAGACCAAGGGCTTCTCGATGGGCATGGGGCAGCGGCTCGGCATCGCGGCCGCGCTGCTCGGCGATCCGCGGATCCTGATGTTCGACGAGCCGGTCAACGGCCTCGACCCCGAGGGCATCCACTGGATCCGCACCCTGATGAAGTCGCTCGCCTCGCAGGGCCGGACCGTGTTCGTCTCCTCCCACCTGATGAGCGAGATGGCCCTGACGGCCGAGCACCTCGTCGTGATCGGGCAGGGCCGGCTGCTCGCGGACACCTCCATGGCGGACTTCATCGACCGCAACTCACGTTCGTACGTCCGGGTTCGCAGTCCGCAGCGGGAGCGGCTGCTCGACGTCCTGCACCAGGCGGGGATCGTGGCCGTGGAGAGCGGGGACGGGGTGCTGGAGGTGGACGGCGGCAAGGCCGAGCACATCGGTGAGCTGGCGGCCCAGCACCGCATCACGCTGCACGAGCTGAGCCCGCAACAGGCCTCGCTGGAGGAGGCGTTCATGCAGCTGACCGCGGAATCGGTGGAGTACCACGCACACAGCGGAACAAGCCCGGCGAGCCCCGAGCCACCGCGGCAGCAGTGGGGCGACGGCTGGAAGAGGGGCTGAGCATGGCGGTGACACAGGTCGTACGGTCGGAGTGGACCAAGATCCGGTCGGTGGCGTCCACGGTGTGGACACTCTCGCTGGTGGTCGTCGTGACGGTCGCTCTCGGCATGCTGATCTCGGCGCTGTCGAAGAACGATTTCGACTCGATGAACGCGCAGGACCGGGCGGAGTTCGACCCGACGTTCATCAGCTTCGCGGGGATGAGTCTCGGTCAGCTGGCGATGATCGTCTTCGGTGTGCTGGTCGTGTCGAACGAGTACAGCACCGGCATGATCCGCACCTCGCTGGCCGCGGTGCCGCAGCGCGGCTCCTTCCTGTTCAGCAAGATCGCGGTCGCCGGCGGGCTCGCCCTGCTGGTCGGCCTCGTCACCAGCTTCGCCGCCTTCTTCCTGGGGCAGGCGATGCTGGGCTCGCACCGGGCGGAGATCGGCGACCCGGGGGTGCTGCGGGCCGTGCTCGGCGGGGGCCTCTACATGGCGCTGATCGCGATGTTCTCCATGGGCGTCGCCGCGATGCTGCGCTCGCCGATGCTGTCGCTGGGCATCCTGATGCCGTTCTTCTTCCTGATCTCCAACATCCTGGGCAACGTCGACGCGACGAAGAAGGTCGGCCGGTTTCTTCCCGACCAGGCCGGCAGCAAGATCATGCAGGTGGTCACGCCGATCGACGACGACACCCCGTACGGGCCGTGGGGCGGCCTCGTGATCATGGGATTGTGGGTGCTCGCGGTACTCGCCGGCGGCTATGTGCTGCTGAAGAAGCGCGATGCCTAGTGCCGCGGCAGGCAACGTTTGCCCGTTGAGGAGCGGCGTCCGGTGCGTGCTCTCGGCGTGGCGGCCGGAAGCCCTCGTACTGGACCGTACTTGAGGTTTCGGCCGGTGCGGCGAGTGGGGGTACCCCCTGCTCGAGCGGAGTCGAGAGCCTGGGGGAGCGTGGTCGAGAGCCTGGGGGAGCGTGCCGGGCGTCGTGACGGGGCGAACGTTGCCTGCCGCGGCACTAGAGGGACAGGCTTGGACCGACCTTTTGCCTCCTCTTGGGTGGAACCGTCAGCGCCTCGATATCCTCCTAACCCTTACGGGGGCGTGTGCCCCGCTGTCCTGAACCTTGCGATGGGTGCGGAGCATGATCGAAGCAGTCGGCCTGACGAAGCGCTACGGCGACAAGACCGCTGTGTACAACCTTTCCTTCCGGGTGCGGCCCGGAGCCGTCACCGGCTTCCTCGGGCCGAACGGCTCGGGCAAGTCGACGACGATGCGGATGATCCTCGGCCTGGACAATCCGACGGCCGGGCATGTGACGATCGGCGGCTATCCGTACCGCAGGCTGCCCAACGCCGCCCGTCAGGTCGGCGCCCTGCTGGACGCCAAGGCGGTGCACGGCGGCCGGTCCGCCCGCAACCACTTGCTGTCCCTCGCCCAGCTGTCGGGCATCCCGGCCCGGCGGGTGGACGAGGTGCTCGGCGTCGTCGGTCTGCAGGACGTGGCCAAGAAGCGGTCCAAGGGCTTCTCCCTCGGCATGGGGCAGCGGCTCGGCATCGCCGCGGCGCTGCTCGGCGACCCGCAGGTGCTGCTCTTCGACGAGCCGGTCAACGGCCTCGATCCCGAGGGCATCCTCTGGGTCCGCAACCTGATGAAGGCGCTGGCGGCGGAGGGCCGTACGGTCTTCGTCTCCTCCCACCTGATGAGCGAGATGGCGCTGACCGCCGACCACCTCATCGTCATCGGGCGCGGTCAGCTGCTCTCCGACATGAGTGTCACCGACTTCATCTCGGCGAACTCCGCCGACTTCGCGCGCGTACGCACGCCCGACACCGAGCCGCAGCAGCGCGAGAAGCTGTCGGCCGCGCTCACCGAGTCGGGCGGGCACGTGCTGCCCGAGCAGGACGGCGCCCTGCGCGTGACGGGGCTGCCCCTGCCGCGCATCAGCGACATCGCGCACGACCACGGCGTACGGCTGTGGGAGCTGTCGCCGCACCAGGCCTCCCTCGAGGAGGCGTACATGCGGATGACGCAGGGCGCCGTCGACTACCGCTCGACGATCGACCAGAAGGAAGGGCTCCAGC
>NZ_JBEXSH010000917.1:0-3481 GCF_040613555.1 Streptomyces sp. NPDC006265 | reverse complement strand
GGCTCTCGTGCTCGGCGGAGTCCTGGTCCGCTTCATGGCGGGCCGCGCGGCGGGCCCGGGCGGCCTCGCGGACCAGGCGCTCGTGGTCGGCCCGGCGGATGAGGTCGCTGGTGCGCAGCTGCTGGAGCTCGTACTCGTACATGATGTGTCCTTGAGAAGAGGCCGGTCACGGAGTGTTTCTCCGCGATGACCTCACTCTCGTCCCCCAGGTGGGGCCGCCACATCGGGAGAGTTCCGCATCTTCGGAGGCGGGAGGGGCCTTAGACGCGGCTGAGGGGCCTCAGGCGTTCCGTAAGGTGCTCACGGAACGCCTAAGACCCCTCAGGACCTGCGGGCTCTCAGCTCGCGGACGGTAGTCCGAGCAGGATGCCGGTGTACTTGAGGACGGCCAGGAACAGGCCGATGACGCCGAGTGCGACTCCCGCCCAGGCGACGGACTTGATCCAGGGGGCCTGGATCCTGCCCGGCGTGCCGAACGCGGGCCGGGCGAGCGTCACGACGCCGACGACCAGCGCGATCAGCGCGAACAGGCCGCCCCACAGGGCGGTGGTCTGCCAGGCGTCGCCGTAGACCGCCTGGATCTGCTGGGCCACGCCCGCGTTCTGCGCGGTCTCCAGCTGGCCGACGAGGTTCTGGCGCGCGGAGGCCACGGTGCCGATCCAGCTGCCGGTGAGCGAGACGACGCCCAGCGCGGCGGAGACCACGGCGGCGGCGCCCTGGCCGACGCCGGAGGGGGCCTCCTCCTTGGTCTGCGCGTCGTCGGCGGCGGCCGGGACCTCGGTCTGGGGCACCTCGTCGGACTCGGTGGTGTCCACCGCCTTCTCGTCGATCGTGGCCGTGGTGGCCTCGGTCTCGTCCACTGCGTTCGTAGCCATGTCTCGCACCGTAGGGTCGCTGTCTGAGAAGTCTCTTAATGATCGTTGTGAGCGGCACGTGCGCGTGCGGCGCGCCACTCGGGCGCCAGCACCGACCAGACTTCGAGATCGTGCCGTACGCCACCATAGGGGTGTGCCTCGCGCCGCACACCGTCGCGGGTCATGCCCAGTCGCCGCGCCACGTTCAGGCTGGGCCGGTTTCCGGCGGCGGCGACCCATTCGACGCGGTGGATGCCGCGCTGCTCGACGGCCCAGTCGATGAGGACCCGCATCGCGCGTGTGACCAGGCCCCGGCCCGTGGCGGCCGGCTCCAGCCAGCAGCCGACCTCGCAGTTGCCGGTCGCCGCGTCGAAGTTCAGGAACAGCACTCCGCCCACCAGCGTCCCCTCCAGCCACAGGCCGTGCAGGGAGCCCGTGTCGGCGGCGCGCAGGTCGGCGTAGCGCTGGAGCTTGGCGCGGGCCGAGAGCAGGTCCGTCTCGGTCGTGCCGAACGGGATGTACTGCCCGATGAACTCCCGCCCCCGCTCCAGGTGCGCCAGGAACTCCCCGGCGTGCCAGGGCTCCAGGGGCCTCAGCTCGGCGTCGTCACCCAGGGATATCGCGTACATCCCGCTGCCGCTCCTCCTGCGCCAGGACGTCCGCCACCTCGGCGTCCGTCGCGGCGGCCAGCCTCTCATGGGCGGCGCGGCTCTCGGGCGGCTCGATGCTGATGCGCGGCATGCGCTTGTCCAGCCAGCGCGGCAGCCACCAGTTTGCGCCGCCGAGCAGGTGCATCAGGGCGGGGACGAGCAGCGTGCGCAGGACGAAGGCGTCCAGGGCGACGGCGGCGGCCAGGGCGATGCCGAACATGGCGATCACGCGGTCGCCGCTGAGCACGAAGGCCAGGAAGACGGAGATCATGATGACCGCCGCCGAGTTGATCACCCGGCTGGTCTCGGCGAGTCCGACGCGTACGGCCCGCCGGTTGTCGCCGGTCTCCAGCCACTCCTCGTACATCCGGCTGACCAGGAAGACCTGGTAGTCCATGGAGAGGCCGAAGAGCACCGACACCATGATCACGGGCAGGAAGGGTTCGATGGGCCCCGCGCTGCCGAGGCCGAGCAGTTCGCTGCCCCAGCCCCACTGGAAGATCGCGACCACCACCCCGAAGGCGGAGGCCACGGCGGCGACGTTCATCGCGGCGGCCTTCAGCGGGATGCCGATGGACCGGAAGGCCAGCAGGAGCAGCAGGCAGCCGAGGCCGATGACGACCCCGACGAACACCGGCAGCTTGGAGACGATGACGTCGGCGAAGTCGTCGTAGCCGGCCGTCATGCCGCCCACCTGCACGTCGAGCGAGGTACCCGACTCGGCGCGGGGCAGCACCTCGCCGCGCAACCGGTCGACCAGGTCGCTGGTGTGCTGCGACTGCGGCGAGGACTTCGGGACGACGGTGAGGTACGCGGTGTGGCCGCCGGAGTCGAACGTCACCGGGGTCACCGAGGCGATGCCGTCGGTGGCGCGGAGGGTGCCGTCGAGGTTGTCCAGGGCGAGCTTGTCGTCGGCTCCGTCGACCTTGGTGACGAGGGTGAGCGGGCCGTTCACGCCTGGCCCGAAGCCGTCGGCGAGCAGGTCGTAGGCCTGGCGGGTGGTGGCCGTCTCCGGGCCGTTGCCCTGGTCGGAGGTGCCCAGGTGCAGGGAGAAGGTGGGCAGCGCGAGGACGCCCATGACGACCAGGGCGACCGCGCCGAGCACCTTGGGGTGGCGTTCCACGAAGGCCGCCCAGCGGGCCGCGAAGCCGGTGGGCACCTCGGGTTCGGGCCCGTGCTCGGCGAGGCGGCGGCGCTCACGGCGGCTGAGCGCGCGCATGCCTATGAAGGACAGCAGGGCGGGCAGCAGGGTCACGGAGGCTGCGACCGTGAGGATGACGGTGAGGCCGGCCGCTATGGCGACGCCGTTGAGGAAGCTCAGCTGAAGGATCAGCATGCCGAGCAGGGCGATGCAAACGGTGGCACCCGCGAAGACGACGGCCCGTCCGGTGGTCGCGACGGCGTTCGTGGCGGCCTCGGTGACGGACAGCCCGCGTTTGAGCCCGCGGCGGTGTCTGGTGACGATGAACAGCGCGTAGTCGATGCCGACGCCGAGCCCGATGAGCATGCCCAGCATGGGGGCGAAGTCGGCGACGGTCATGGCGTGCCCGAGCAGCACGATCCCGGCGTAGGCGGTGCCGACGCCGATCAGGGCGGTGGCGATGGGCAGCAGGGACGCGGCGAGCGAGCCGAAGGCGAGGAACAGCACCACCGCGGCGACGATCACGCCGACGATCTCGGCGACGTGCCCGCCGGAGGACTCGGTGAGCGCGACGGCACTGCCGCCCAGCTCCACCTGGAGCCCGTCGGTCTCGGCGCTCTTCGCGGTGTCGACGACGGCCTGCGCCTCGCCCTTGGCTATGTCCTCGGCCTGGTCGTGGAAGGTGACCGCGGCGTACGCGGTGCGGCCGTCCCCGCTGACGCGGCCCGCGCCCGGCCCGTCGTAGGGGCTGGCGACCGAGGCCACTGCGGGGAGGTTCTCGATCCGGTCCAGGGTGCGGGCCGCCCAGTCCTGGCCCGCCGCCGACGAGGCGTCCC
>NZ_JBEXSH010000916.1:0-3483 GCF_040613555.1 Streptomyces sp. NPDC006265 | reverse complement strand
CGGTGCCCCCCCCCCCCCCCCCGCCCCGGCGCGTTTGGCGGGGCCCGCGGGGCGCCCCCCCCCCCCGCCCTCACCCTTTCCAACCCCCCCCGGGGGCGCCCCCCCCCCCCCGCGGGGGTAGGCTTCGCCCTCGGGGACCGCCATACGGGCAGGGACCGCCCGCGGTCACGACCGGCCGCACGCCGCGGCCTGTCCGATCCGTACGGAGGGGCTGACAATCACGTGAACCTGCGCGACAAGCTGCGTGGTCTGCTGGTCAGGCTGTACGCACGCCGGGTGGAAGGCCACCTGGACCACGCTCAGGTGCCCAAGCACATCGGCGTCATCATGGACGGCAACCGGCGCTGGGCGAAGGCCGCCGGTTCCAGCACCGTCGACGGTCACCGGGCCGGGGCCGGGAAGATCGAGGAGTTCCTCGGCTGGTGCACCGAGACCGACGTCGAGGTCGTCACCCTCTGGCTGCTGTCCACGGACAACTTCGACCGGCCGCAGGGGGAGCTCGTCCCCCTGCTCGGCATCATCGAGGATGTCGTCCGCACCCTGGCCGCCGACGGCCGCTGGCGCGTGCACCACGTCGGCACGCCCGACCTGCTGCCCTCCGCGATGCAGACCGTCCTCAAGGAGGCCGAGGAGAACACGGCGCACGTCGACGGGATAGTGGTCAACGTCGCCATCGGCTACGGCGGACGCCAGGAGATCGCCGACGCCGTGCGGTCGATGCTGCTCGACGCACAGGAGAAGGGCACCTCGATGGAGGCGCTCGCCGAGGCCGTCGACACCGACATGATCGGGCGTCACCTCTATACGAGCCACCAGCCCGACCCCGACCTGGTGATCCGCACCAGCGGTGAGCAGCGGCTGTCCGGATTCATGCTCTGGCAGACCGCGCACTCCGAGTACTACTTCTGTGACGTGTTCTGGCCGGCGTTCCGCAAGGTCGACTTCCTGCGCGCCATGCGCGACTACGCGGCCCGCCACCGGCGCTTCGGCGGCTGAGAACCTCCGCCACCGGCGCTACGGCCGACTCCAGCCGCCGGCGCTACCCGGCTGACCACCCGCCACCAGCGCCTGTAGCGGCTGAAACGCCCCCGTCACCGGACACCGCGGACGCAGGACGTCCCACGTCGCAACTCCTCCCGGTACCCCGCTGAAGACGCACGTAACACGGAGTTCACCGGCTCGCCGTCATATGCCGTGGCATGGCGACGCTCGTTCGAGGGCATAACCCAGACAGGTCGACGCCCGAACCACGGGTGTCGGATCTCAGCGGACGGCACGGGGTCGTCCGCCCGGGAGGCCCTTTGCACCAGCCCGATCGTGCGGTCACAGCACGGACGAAGAGGCGGAGGGCCGGTTCTCGGCCCGCGCAGGGCGGCCGACGACCGGTCCAGCTCCATACCGTCGCTCCCCGACCTCATCCGAGGGGGTACGTCCTTCCGTGGTGACCAGCACAAAGCGCCACAAGCCCGACCGGCGCACCTATGTTCTCGACACCAGCGTCCTGCTGGCCGACCCGAACGCCCTGAACCGCTTCGACGAGCACGAGGTCGTGCTCCCCATCGTCGTGGTCACGGAATTGGAGGCCAAGCGGCACCATCCCGAACTCGGCTACTTCGCCCGGCAGGCCCTGCGCCTGCTCGACGAGTTCCGCGTCCGGCACGGTCGCCTCGACGCCCCCATCCCCATCGGGGACCTGGGCGGGACGGTCCGTGTCGAGCTCAACCACTCGGACCCCAGCGTGCTGCCCAGCGGCTACCGCCTGGGGGACAACGACTCCCGCATCCTCGCGGTCGCCCGCAATCTGCAGGCCGAGGGGTTCGACGTCACCGTCGTGTCGAAGGACCTCCCGCTCAGGATCAAGGCGTCCTCCGTCGGACTCCTCGCCGAGGAGTACCGCGCGGAACTCGCCATCACGGACTCCTCCGGCTGGACCGGAATGTCCGAACTGACCCTGCCCGGCGAGCAGGTGGACATCCTCTTCGAGGAAGGGCACGTCCACGTCCCCGAGGCCGCCGGCCTGCCGGTGCACACGGGCCTGATGATCCAGTCGGAGCGCGGCAAGGCACTCGGGCGGGTCACGCCCGAGGGCAACATCCGTGTCGTACGCGGGGACCGTGAGGTGTTCGGCATCAAGGGCCGCAGTGCCGAGCAGCGGATCGCGCTCGACCTGCTGCTCGACCCGGACGTCGGGATCGTGTCGATGGGCGGCCGGGCCGGCACCGGCAAGTCGGCGCTGGCGCTGTGCGCGGGCCTGGAGGCGGTGCTGGAGCGCCGTCAGCACCAGAAGGTGATGGTCTTCCGTCCGCTGTACGCGGTGGGCGGGCAGGAGCTGGGCTATCTGCCGGGCTCCGAGGCCGAGAAGATGAGCCCCTGGGCCCAGGCCGTGTTCGACACGCTGTCGGCGGTCACCAGCCGTGAGGTCATCGAGGAGGTCACGGCACGCGGGATGCTGGAGGTCCTGCCGCTCACCCACATCCGCGGCCGTTCGCTGCACGACGCGTTCGTGATCGTGGACGAGGCCCAGTCGCTGGAAAGGAACGTACTTCTTACCGTTCTGTCCCGGATCGGGGCCAATTCGCGGGTGGTTCTCACCCATGACGTGGCCCAGCGGGACAACCTCAGGGTCGGCCGGTACGACGGTGTCGTCGCCGTCGTCGAGAAGCTGAAGGGGCATCCGCTCTTCGCGCACGTGACCCTGACGCGATCCGAGAGGTCCCAGATTGCCGCCCTTGTGACCGAAATGCTCGAAGACGGGCAGATCTGACCATCCCGCACCAAGTCGTGGTGGTTATCCGATAGTTGGCGCCGTCCGGAAAAGGCAAAGAGCCTAGCCGGGCGGCGCCTTCGCATGTAGGCGCTTCTGGGAATCTCCCGCGTCAAACGGGATGTGAGCTTTCACACGCAACTCGGAATTGCCTTGCCCCGTCCGGTTACGGCAGAGTCTCAGTCCTGTCAGGCCCCGCATACGACACACCTGTACCCCCAGCGGTACGGCACCACAAAAGCATCAGCATCAACTGCATAGCGATGTCGTATGCCGCCCGAGCTACACACGGCGCTCCCCCTGAGGGGAGTTGCCCACCGGGCCCGCGCCTCCCGTGACCCCGCAGTTGGGGAGGCCAGCGCCAGGGGCACGATTGCGTCCGCGAGGGTCACCGAAGCGGGCGATGCTGGAAGGAAAACCGTGTGAGCCGGATCTCGGTCCGGGGATTCGCAGTGGCTTCGGCCACGGCGGTCACCGCTGTCGGAAGCGTCGTCGGCGTTGCCTCGGGCAGCACCGCGCAGAACAACGACGCGGAAGCGACGGCTACCGGCGCGACGCTGCTCGCGGACATCCCCGCGGGCCAGCAGGCCCAGGTGCAGACCGCGTCGCTGACGCAGCAGGCCGACGCACAGGCCATACAGGCGGACGCGAGCGCGAAGAAGGACGCCGCGGACGCCCCCCCCCACGCGCCCGCCCACACCCCCGCCGCCCAACCAAAA
>NZ_JBEXSH010000915.1:0-3497 GCF_040613555.1 Streptomyces sp. NPDC006265 | reverse complement strand
GGCGTCGACCGCGGCCGGGTCGTGCCGAACGCCGTCTCCCGGTCCCTAGTGACGGAACGCCCCTTCGGGCGCGACGAGCTGGACCCGGAGCGGCACCGCCGGGCGCTGCTCTCGGCCGCCGAGGAGATCGGCGCCCGGCTGCGCGCCCTGGAGAAGGTCTGCCGCACCCTCACCCTCACCGTGCGCTACGCCGACCGGTCCGCCACCACCCGCAGCCGCACCCTGACCGAACCAACCGCGCACTCCCCGGCGCTGACCAGGACCGCGTACGGCATGTACGAAGCGCTTGGACTGCAGCGGGCCCGGGTGCGTGCCGTCGCCCTGCGCGCCGAGGGGCTCGACCCAGCCGACCAGGCCTCCCACCAGCTGACCTTCGACCCGGTGGACGAGAAGGTCCGCCGTATCGAGGAGATCGCGGACCAGGCGCGGGCCAAGTTCGGGCCGCGGGCGGTGATGCCCGGGGGACTAGCGGGGCGGGCGGCGTAGCTCCCTCCCCGTGACGTCAGTTGGCCCACGGCGGCACGATGCGGGTGCCGTCGGCCAGCCGTGCCTCCAGGCCGATGGAGGTGGTGACCCACGAGTACGCGGTCCGGTCGGTCGGGTTCTCGACGGTGAGGGTGGCGCCGGGGTTGATGATCACCGTGTCGCCCGCGGCGATCCGTTCGGTGTGGCCGTCGAGGGTGATCAGCAGCTCGCCGTCGAGCAGATGGAAGATCTCCTCCCGGCTGACCGTGTGCGCGGGCGCCTTGAGGCCGGCCGGGATCTCGCCGCGCCAGGCGCACAGCTCCTTGCTGCCGCTGCCCGGGGTGGCGTACGAGACGAAACGGGCGCCGTGGATCTCGTGGATGACGGCTTCGGACGATCGGACGATGGGCACGATGCCTCCAGGTAGTCAAGTAGCTTGACTACATAGTCAGGCTGCTTGACCATCTCGTCAAGGGTGTTTCAATGCATGCGTGCAGAACTCCGAGGCCATGGCCCTGTCCGCAGCCCTGCTCGCCGTCGCCGGCGGGCTCACGCAACGCATCCACGAGGGCGTGCTCGCCCGCGGCTTCGAAGGGGTGCGGCCCGCGCATGGCTTCGCCTTCGCCCGGCTCGCCCCGGACGGCGCCACGGTCACCGACCTCGCCGCCCACCTCGGGGTGACCAAGCAGGCCGCGAGCCAGCTCGTCGACGAGATGGTGCGCAAGGGGTACGTCGAGCGGCGGCCGCACCCCGAGGACGCGCGGGCGCGGCTGGTTGTGCTGACCGAGCGGGGGTGGGCCTGCACCCGGGCCGCGGAGGAGGCGGCCGCGGAAGCCGTGCGGGAGTGGGGGGACCTGCTGGGGGAGCGGGAAGTGCGCTCGCTGGGGCGGCAGTTGCTGCGGATCGCTCCACGCGGGCCCATCCGGCCCGCCTGGTGAGGGCGTGTCGGCCGGAGCATCGCGCGTCGATTACCACTGCAAGTTTTACTGACGCGTAACTTCCCAGTTTGACTACTCGCCCGTAACTTGACGAGTGAACAGCATCCTCGTGATCCGGATCACAGGGCCCCGTGCCGTCGCATCCCCCTTGAGCCGCAAGGAGATCACCCGATGCTGCCCTGGAAACGAGTGCTCAGACCCCTGTCCGCGCTGCTGCTGACCGCCGCCGCCGTCACCGTCCCCGCCACCACCGCCCAGGCCGCCGGCGCCCCGAGCTCCGGCTGGAACGACTACTCCTGCAAGCCGTCCGCCGCCCACCCCCGCCCCGTCGTCCTCGTCCACGGCACCCTCGGGAACTCCGTCGACAACTGGCTGGGCCTCGCCCCCTACCTGAAGGTCCGCGGCTACTGCGTCTTCTCCCTCGACTACGGCCAGTTGGAGGGCGTCCCCTTCTTCCATGGCCTCGGACCCGCCGAGAAGTCCGCCGGACAGCTGAGGGACTTCGTCGACAAGGTGCTCGCCTCGACCGGAGTGGCCGAGACCGACCTCGTCGGGCACTCGCAGGGCGGCATGATGCCCCGCTACTACCTGAAGTTCCTCGGCGGAGCCGCCAAGGTGAACGCCCTGGTCGGCATCGCGCCCAGCAACCACGGCACCGACCTGAACGGTTTCACCAAGCTGCTGCCCTACTTCCCGGGCGCGGCGGACCTGCTGGCGAAGAACACCCCCGCCCTCGCCGACCAGGTCACCGGCTCGGCCTTCCTCGCCAAGCTCAACACGGGCGGCGACACCGTGCCCGGCGTGCGGTACACCGTCATCGCCACCAAGTACGACGAGGTGGTCACACCGTGGCGCAGCCAGTACCTGAGCGGGCCGGACGTGCGCAACGTCCTGCTCCAGGACCTGTGCAGTGTCGACCTGTCCGAACACGTGGCCGTCGGGCTGCTGGACCGGGTCGTCTTCCACGAGGTGGCCAACGCCCTCGATCCGGGGCGTGCCACGCCCACCACCTGTCTGTCGGCCTTCGAATGACACGTGTCATCCGACGTGTCGCCCGTTGACACGTGCCACGGAAACGTTTCGGGGCCTGCCCGGCCTGAGCCGCCGGACAGGCCCCGGGTCGTGGGGCGGTGGAGGTCAGCGGCCCTGGCGGCCGCCGCTCACAGCCCGGCGCCTGGCCGAGAGGAACAGGGCCGAGGCGCCCAGCGCCAGCGCCGCCGCGCCGCCGATCGCGACGTACGGGGGTGGTGCTGTCACCGCCGGTCTCGGCGAGGTTCTCCGTCGCACCGGCCGCCTCGGGCCGGTTGGGCGCGGGTGCGGCGGCCTTCGGCCGGTTCGGCGTGCTCTCCTTCGCAGCCGCGGCCGGCTCCGCTGAGGTGCCGGGGTCGTCGTCGCCGTGACCGTGGTGCTCGACGGTCGACTTGGCGTTGCCGTCCTCGATCTGCTTCTCGCTGGGGGCGGAGGCGGACGGGGCCGGAGCGGCGGCGCCGCCTGCCGCGCCGCCACCGCCGCCGAAGCTGACGTCCGAGCAGGAGTAGAACGCCTCCGGGCTGTCCGACCGCTGCCAGACCGCGTACAGCAGGTGCTTGCCGGAGCGCTGGGGCAGGGTGCCGGAGAAGGTGTAGAAGCCGCCGGTGGCGGCCGGGTCGGTGGACGTCGCGACCGGCTTCGCGAGATCCAGGTCCTTCCAGGCGAGCGGCTTGGCCGGGTTGTAGCCGGGCTTGGTGATGTAGACGGTGAAGGTGCCCTTGTGAGGGGCCGTCACGCGGTACTTGAAGGTGTGCGAGCCGCTGCGGACGCCGGTCGCCGGCCAGTCGGCGCGGGGAAGGTCGAGCCCCTTGAACTCCGCGTTGTTCGCGCTGCAGAGCTTGCCGTCCGGTATGAGCTGCTGGTGCCGGCCGCCCGCGTCGCCGATGCGGATGCCGTTCCAGTCGTAGAGGGCCTGGGTGCCGCCCGCCGCGACCGCCGCCTTGCACGCGGCCGACTTCGGGCTCTCGGGGCCCTCGGCGTAGCACCCAGCGGCGCACGGCGGTCATGGCCTCGGCGTTCCGGCCGACGACATAGCCCAGGAGGACGTCACCGTGGCCGGTGAGC
>NZ_JBEXSH010000914.1:0-3502 GCF_040613555.1 Streptomyces sp. NPDC006265 | reverse complement strand
TGGACTTCAACCGGATGACCGGCCAGGTGGTCCGCGCGACGTCCAGCCCCGCTACGTGTATCAGGTACCGCTGGCGAACCGCTCCCTGGAAGAGGTCCACAAGAACTTCAACCAGCTGTGGCGCCGCAACATCAAGAAGGCCGAGAAGGCCGGCGTCGAGGTCGTCCAGGGCGGCTACCAGGACCTCGAGGAGTGGCAGCGGCTGTACGAGATCACGGCCGTGCGCGACCACTTCCGGCCGCGCCCGCTGTCGTACTTCCAGCGTATGTGGACGGCCCTCAACACCGAGGACCCCAACCGTATGCGGCTCTACTTCGCCCGGCACGACGGCGTGAACCTCTCGGCCGCGACGATGCTCATCGTCGGTGGGCATGTCTGGTATTCCTACGGCGCCTCCGACAACATCGGCCGAGAGGTCCGGCCCTCGAACGCGATGCAGTGGCGGATGCTGCGCGACGCCTACGCGCTCGGCGCCACCGTCTATGACCTTCGCGGTATCTCCGATTCGCTGGACGAGACCGACCACCTCTTCGGTCTGATCCAGTTCAAGGTGGGTACCGGCGGCCAGGCGGCCGAGTACCTCGGCGAGTGGGACTTCCCGCTGAACAAACTGCTCCACAAGGCGCTCGACATCTACATGTCGCGCCGCTGATGTCCCATTCAGTGCTTCTATACCTCTGACACACGGCAACCGCCGATACACGGCACCGCGAGAAAGGTTCCAGGTCCGGCCATGGCGCTCACGCTCTACGTCGACACCGCGCGCTGGCGTGCGCACCACAAGCACGTGCAGGAGCAGTTCCCGGGCCTCGTGCCGGTCTGCAAGGGCAATGGCTACGGCTTCGGGCACGAACGGCTGGCGGAGGAGGCCACGCGGCTGGGCTCGGACATCCTCGCCGTCGGCACGACGTACGAGGCCGCCCGGATCAAGGACTGGTTCGGCGGGGACCTGCTGGTGCTGACGCCCTACCGGCGGGGCGAGGAGCCGGTGCCGCTGCCGGACCGGGTCATCCGCTCGGTGTCGTCGATAGACGGTGTGTACGGCCTGGTCGGTGCCCGTGTGGTGATCGAGGTGATGTCCTCGATGAAGCGGCACGGCGTCAGCGAGCAGGACTTGGCGCAGTTGCACGCCGCCATCGAGAACGTCCGTCTGGAGGGCTTCGCCCTCCACCTGCCGCTGGACCGCACCGACGGCTCGGACGCCGTCGAGGAGGTCATCGGCTGGATGGACCGGCTGCGTGCCGCCCGGCTGCCCCTGCACACCATGTTCGTCAGCCACCTCAAGGCCGAGGAGCTCGCCCGGCTCCAGCAGCAGTTCCCGCAGACCCGCTTCCGGGCCCGCATCGGCACACGGCTGTGGCTGGGGGACCACGACGCCACCGAGTACCGCGGCGCCGTCCTGGACGTCACGCGCGTCACCAAGGGCGACCGTTTCGGCTACCGGCAGCAGAAGGCGGCCTCCGACGGCTTCCTGGTGGTCGTGGCGGGAGGTACGTCGCACGGAGTGGGCCTGGAGTCCCCCAAGGCGCTGCACGGCGTCATGCCGCGCGCCAAGGGCGTCGCCCGCGCCGGCCTCGCGACGGTCAACCGGAACCTTTCTCCGTTCGTCTGGGGCGGCAAACAGCGCTGGTTCGCGGAGCCGCCGCACATGCAGGTCTCGATCCTGTTCGTGCCGGCGGACGCGTCCGAGCCGAAGGTCGGCGACGAGCTGGTGGCCCATCTGCGGCACACCACCACGCAGTTCGACCGGATCACGGACCGCTGATCGTCACGGGGACCGACCCTCGCAGCGCAGCAAGAAGGCCGTACACGGCTGCCCGTGTACGGCCTTCGGCATTTCCGGCGACGGCCTCTCGCACCGTTCGCTCAGAGCGAACCACCCGTAGGGCCTGGCCTACCCCACTCGACCGATGGCCCGTCGAAATGGACATCGGTCACGTGCCGCCGGGCGCGAGCCGCCGGACCGAAGACGAAGACGTCCTCGGCGCCATCGAGCACTCCGCCCGCGGGATCGTCGTCGCCGGAGCTCCGCACCGGATCCCGCTCCGGCATGAAGATGTCGCGCACGACCATCACGCACAGGTACAGCGTCCCGAGCAGGTGCAGGCCGATGGCCCAGTGGTAGCCGTCGGTGGGCAACCCCTTGTGAGCGTCTCCACTGGTCGTGTACGCGAGGTACAGCCAGATCCCCAGGAAGTACGCCACCTCGCAGGCCTGCCAGATCAGGAAGTCCCGCCACTTCGGCCGGGCGAGAGCGGCCAGCGGCACCAGCCACAGCACATACTGCGGCGAGTAGACCTTGTTGGTGAGGATGAACGCCGCGACGATCAGAAAGGCGAGCTGGGCGAAGCGCGGGCGGCGCGGGGCGGTCAGTGCGAGCGCCGCGACGGCCGCACAGCACACCAACATCAGCAGCGTGGCCAGCGTGTTGACGGTGTCGATGCTGAGCGGGTCGTCCGAGTTCTGGGCCATGATCAGCCAGAAGGAGCCGAAGTCGACGCCCCGCTCCTGGCTGAACGTGTAGAACTTGGACCAGCCCTCGAAGGCGAAGAGCATCACCGGCCCGTTCACGACGACCCAGGCGACGACCGCGCCTCCCAGAGCCTTCCCGAACTCGCGCCACCTGCCCGCGCGCCAGCACAGCACCATCAGCGGCCCGAGGAGCAGGAAGGGATAGAGCTTGGCGGCCGTGGCCAGCCCCAGCAGAACGCCGAACGCGAGGGAACGGCCACGTGACCACATCAGCATCGCCGCCGCCGTCAGAGCCACGGCGAGCAGGTCCCAGTTGATGGTCGCCGTCAGCGCGGCGGCAGGCGCCAGGGCGGCCAGCAGACCGTCCCAGGGACGCCGGGCGTGGGTGCGGGTCACGCAGACGACGATGACCGACGCACACACCATGAGCATTCCGGCGTTGACCATCCAGTACCACTGCTCCTGGTACTGGATGGTGCCGCTGCCGGGCGTGAGCCAGGAGGCGACTTCCATGAAGACGCCGGTGAGGACCGGGTACTCCAGGTACTGCATGTCACCGGGAAGCCGGTCGAAGTACGGCACGAGCCCATCGGCGAAGCCCCGCCCCTGGTAGAGGTGGGGGATGTCCGAGTAGCACGCGTGCGTGTACTGGGAGCTGGCGCCGAAGAACCAGGCTCCGTCATAGCAGGGCGCCTTCTGGACCAGGCCGAGGGCGAACATGCCGATCGCCACCAACGCGATCACCCGCACGGGAGTCCACCAGGACGACCCGAGCAGGGCACGCCGCCCGAGCGGACCGCCGATCAGCTCGCTGCCGGCCGCGGCGACCTCGTCCTCCTTGGTCGGCCGCACCGGCTCCCGCTCCTGGACGCTCGCTTGCGTCGATTCTGCACTGGCCATGCCGCACATCCTGCCGTACGAGCCTGGCAATACGCCGAGGGCCGCCGTACCCGAGGGGGACGGCGGCCCTTGTTTCACGTGACCCACCATTGCCAGCAGATCCAACAGCTGCATATCCGAGTGCGCCACG
>NZ_JBEXSH010000913.1:0-3536 GCF_040613555.1 Streptomyces sp. NPDC006265 | reverse complement strand
CTGGCGGGCCCGGGCCGGCCACCGGCGTTTCCGCAGCGCTGGGCCCGGGGGAGCTACCCGAGGGCCCTGATCAGCAACAGGGCGATGTCGTCGAGCCGTTCCTCCCCGTCCGCGTGGTGCCGCTCCTGGTGGACGAGGCTGTCGGCCAGTTCGTCCAGCGGCTGGTCCCCGGCGTCGGCCAAGCGCCGGCCCAGGTCCGCGAGGGCCTCCTCGAAGTCCGTGCCGGGCGACTCGACCAGCCCGTCGGTGTAGAGGACGAGCAGCGAACCGGGAGGCAGGGCGACCTCCGTCGTCGGATACACCGCCGAGGCGTCGATGCCCAGCAGCGGGCCGCCCGCCAGGTCGAGGACGCGCACCTTGCCGTCCGGTCGTCTCAGCAGCGGCGGGGGGTGCCCGGCCCGGGACATCACGGCCCGCCCGTGCTCCGGGTCGAGCCGCAGATACAGGCAGCTGGCGAAGAGGTCGGCCCCCAGATCGAGCAGCAGCCTGTTGGTGCTGCGCATGACCTCCTCGGGAGCCTGCCCCACGGTCGTGTACGCGCGCACCGCGGTGCGGACCTGCCCCATCAGACCGGCCGCCGTCACGTTGTGGCCCTGGACGTCCCCGATCACCGCCGCCGCCGTCCCCTGGGCGCCGACCAGGTCGTAGAAGTCACCGCCGATGTCCATGCCCTGAGTGGCCGGCACATAGCGGCCGACCGCCTCGATGCCGGGCAGCGACGGCAGGGAGTGCGGCAGCAGCGCCTCCTGCAGACCGTGCGCGAGCCGGTGCTTGGCGTCGTAGAGCAGGGCCCGCTCCAGCGCCTGGGCGATCAGCCCGGCCATGCTGGTCATCACCGCCCGCTCCTCCGTCGGGAAGGGGTGCGGCTCGGCGTAGGAGAGCACACAGGTCCCCACGGGGCGGCCCTGGGCGATCAGTGGCAGGTAGGCCCAGGCCGCGAACCCGTCGGGGGGCGTGAGCCGCGCCGGGTACAGGCGCTCCAGTTGCTCCTGCGACTCGAAGAACGCGGGCACGCCCGTCCGCAGCACCTGGGTGCCGGGCGTCGACTCGGTCAGGGGCATCCCGTCGAACCGTTCCACCACGTGCGCGTCCGGGTATCCGCGATGCCCGAGCACCTGCAGCCGGTTCGCCCGCGAGCCGAGCACGACCAGGGCCTGGCTGCCCACGGCAGGGGCGATCTCGTCCGCGACCAGTTGCACCACGTCCTGCACCCCCACGGCCTCGGTGAGCGCACCGGCCAGGTCCAGCACCTGCGAGATGGTGACGAGCCGGGACGGCGTCCCGTCGGGCGGCGGTTCGGTCCGGTTCATCCGCGACACGGCCCGCGACCTGGTGATGCGGACGCTCAGTCCCGTCGTGCTCGGGTACAGCCGGAACGACAGCCATTCGCCGGGCGGGCGCAGCGCCACGAACGAAGTGACGTGCTGGCTCAGCAGCGCGGCCCGGTAACGGTCCTCGTACACGGGGTCGTTGAGCCAGGGCACCGACGCCCACAGCTGGGTGCCGAGCAGCCGGCTGACGGGGACGTTCAGCAGCTCACCCGCCGCCGCATTGACGAAGCCGACCCGGCCGTGCAGGTCCAGCGAGACCAGTCCGTACGGCAGCCGGCTCACCATCCGGGCCGCCTCGACCGTGCCCAGCGTGCCGGCCACCCCGCCCACCAGGGGGGAGGCGAGCAGATCGGCCTCGGGGTGCGGCGGGATGCTGTGCTCGGCGGCCCGCTCCAGCCGGACCGCCAGCCGGCCGCAGGCCGCGGTCAGGTGCTCGCGCTCGCGGTCGGACATCTCCGCCGGATGTGCGCCCGGCCAGGTCACGAAGACCGCGCCGTACACGGTGGTCTCGGTGGCGACCGGCACCGCGGCCAGGGCGAAGGGATAGGGCAGCACCACGGCGATCCGCGGATAGTGGCGGGCCATCTGCTCCTCGCCGCCGACCCACACCAGCCGCCGCTCGCGCGCCGCGTCGGCGACCGGGATCGGCGCGCTCAGGCCCACCCGCTCCCAGGGCGCCGCGAACGCCCGCGGCAGACCGGCCATCACCGCCATCTCCAGCACCGGCTGGTCCGGTGCCATCAGGTACACCGCACCGGAGTGGGCGTGCACCTCGTCCATCATCGAGGCCAGCGCCAACGACAGCAGGGGCCGGCCGACCGGCGTTCTGGCAGCGCCCGGCGCCTGTGCGAACGACTGCCCGTCGGACACGCCGACCACCTCCTCGCACGGCCGCGCGACCGGGTCCAGGAACAAATCTCCCCCCTGACGGCCGGTCCCGCACGACGAGCGGTTTCGCGACGGGCCTGGTTACCGACGGTCACGTGTGCTCCGGCCCTGGCGGGAGCACCCACGTACCCCGACCGTCCTGACCCATGCCCCCGTAGTCGAAGCGTGGCCGGGCGTATGGGCGCTGGGCGTGCGCCCCCGCGCACCCTGAGGGCCGGTTCTCCGCGCCCACGCAGGGTCACGGTCACGAACAATGGGGCACGCGTTCAACAGGACCAGGGGGCGTACGTAAGAGCGGAGGGGTGGCAGTGATCCGGGTGGTTCTGGTGCACGACGAGTGTCTGGTGCGGTCGGTGCTGGCGGAGTGGCTGCGGCGGGAGACCGACCTGGCGGTGCACGACACGTCGTGGCGCGGCGCGGGGGGCACGGTGCGGTCGGTCCGGCCGGACGTGTGCGCGGCGGACCTGGAGTGCGCGGACTCCTACGGCATCCCTCCGCTGGGCGAACTGTGCCGACCCGGCCCGGAGCGCATGCGCCCGCGGTTACTCGTGCTCGCCAGCGCGAACCGGCCGGGCCTGCTGAAGCGGGCGGCCGAGGCGGGGGCGCTCGGCTACGTGGACAAGGAGGGGTCCCCGCAGAATCTGCTGAGTGGGATCCATCGCGTTGCCGAGGGGAAACGTTTCGTCAACGACTCGCTGGGCTTCGGGTTCCTCCAGGCGGCGGAGATGCCACTGACCCGCAGAGAACTGAGCGTGTTATCCCTCGCGGCCGAGGGAGCCTCCATCGCGGAGATCGCCGGGAGCCTGCACCTGTCCCACGGGACGGTGCGCAACTACATGGCGGCCATCACCCGCAAGACCGGGGCCCGCAACCGCATCGACGCGATACGCATCTCGCAGGGCCAGGGCTGGCTCTGATTGCCGCCGGGCCGGTGCGGGAGTCCAGCTCCCGACGAGGTCCCGGTACAGCTCGCAGGACCGCATCAGCTCCTCATGACTGCCGTACGCCGTGCTCCGGCCGTCCATCACCAGGACCCGGCCGGCGCGGCGGGCCGAGCTGATGCGGTGGGCCACGACCACCAGGGTCCCGCCCGGCCGCGACGCGAACGCCCGCTCCGCACGCTCCTCCGTCCCCGGGTCCAGATGGCAGGTCGCCTCGTCCAGCAGGGCGAGCGGGGCGTGGGACAGGTAGGCCCGGGTCAGGGCGACCAGCTGCCGTTCGCTGCCCGAGTCGCCCTCCTTGACGATCGTGCGGCCCACGTCGACACGCGGCAAGGTGGCCGCCTTCACCGCCGACGTGCCCGGTGCCAAGCCCCAG
>NZ_JBEXSH010000912.1:0-3537 GCF_040613555.1 Streptomyces sp. NPDC006265 | reverse complement strand
CCCCGCTGCTCGCCTCCTGCGGGCCACACGTGGGCCCCGGCACCCCGGCGGCCGTGCTCATGGCCTGCTCGTAGCGCTCGGCTCGTTCGGCCTCCAGCCGTCTGCGCTCGGTGATGTCCCGGACGGTCAGGACCACGAGTGTCTCCTGCTCGGCCTGCAGGCTGCTGACGCTCACCTCGACGGGGAACTCGGAGCCGTCGCTGCGCAGCCCGTACAGGTCCTTGTCCACAACAGTCGGCTTCGGATCACGCAGGCGGAGGTAGGCACGCAGGAGCGCGCAGTGCCGCCGGCGCCGGGCAGCGGGCACCAGGCTGACCACCTCGGTGCCGACGAGATCACCCGGCTCGCGTCCGAAGAGGCGTTTCACCTGCGGGTTGGTCATGACGACGATGCCGTCGCCGTCGGTGATCAGGGTGGCGTCGGGAGCGGACTCCAGCAGCGCGACGAACCGCCGGTGCGCCCGCTGGACCTCGCGTTCGGCCGCGACGCGGTCGGTGATGTCGATGTACACGCCGCCCAGGGCGTACGGCGCGCCGGAGGTGTCGCTGAGCAGGAACCGGGTGGACAGGAATTCCCGCCGGCCTCCCGGCAGGTCGAATGTCTTCTGCCGCTGCACCGGCCGGCCCTCCGCCAGCACGGCGGAGTCGGAAGCGCGCGCCTGACGCATGAAGTCGGGCGGCAGGACGTCCCGGTCCAGGCGGCCCAGGACCTGCTCCCGGGACAGGCGCAGGATCTGCTCGAACCTCGTATTGACCGCCAGGAGACGGCCCTCGAGGTCCTTGATGAACACCATCGCGGGCGTGTACTCGATGAAGGCCTGCAGCAGTTCGTTCTGACGCATCCGCCACTCGAGACGGGCGTGGGCCACCTCGACACGGCGGCCCACGGCCAGGGTCGTGAAGATCACTGCCGTGAACACGGCCACGAGACCGAAGACGAGCAGCCCGGTTCCCAGCCGCTGCCCGAACAGCCCGGCGTCCTCGGCGACCAGCACGGCCCAGCCCAGCAGCGGCGGCACGATCACGACGGTGACGAGCAGCCACCGTCCGAGCGCGCCCGTCGTCCCCGCGTTCAGCAGCAGCCCCGCGCCGCCCTCACCCGGACGGGCCAGGAAGAGCGCCGTGCCGAACAGCATCAACGCCGCCGCGGTGTGCAGGGCCATGCCCGAGTAGGGACCGAACTGCTCCAGTTCGGGCACCCCGTAGGCGGCCCCGTACAGCCTCAGCATGCCGAGAGCACCGACGCCCAGGCCCAGGATCTGACTCACCCAGGCGGGGATCCGGGGCACACTCGCGCACAGGGCACCCACTCCCCCGGCCATCAGCGCCGCGGTCGTGTTCGGTGCCATCCGCCCCGGCGGCCCCGTCCCCTGGAAGACGGTGTCGTCCTTGAAGAGCAACTCGTCGATGCCCAGGTCAGCCCCGATCACATACTCCGCGAGGGTGAGCGTGCCGATCAGGGTGACCAGGGCCGCCGCCGCACGGGACACGGCGAGCGCGCCCGGGCCGATCCGGCCGAGGGAGATCACGTACAGGGAAAGCCCGAGCACCACGACAGCCACAGCGGCGTTGGCCTTCATGGCCACCGAGACCCCGGGCAGCACTTCCTTCAGCGCGTCGGCCCCGGAGATCCAGCCGACCAGACTGACCAGGCCCAGCAGACCGGCTGCCAGGGCCGCGATCCCGGCCACCCGGAGCGCGGTGGTGAGAACGCGCGGGCGGAAGGGCAGTCCGTCGACCTGCTCCGGGCTGCCCACACCGGGCGACCCCGGCGGCTGCGGCTCCCTCGTCACCTCATACTCATCCCTGCCGAATGGACATCAACCATCATCAATCAGCTTAAGTAGTGCAAGGGGTATATATGCCGCGATAGGCGGGCCCAGAAAGGGCGGCTCCGCCCTCGGGCGGAGGGAGGCGGGCACAATCGGGAGACGGGAGGCGCCATCGGACAGCGGGGGACGTCGACGCCCGGTGCCACCGACCACATGGGCGGAACCATGACCTCCGTCTCCGGCCCTCTCTCCGTACGCCGGCCATGGACCACGTCGCATGGGCGAAACCGCACCCCACCGGCAGCGCAGCCCCGCGAAACCGCCCGACGGCGTGATCCGGATCGCGTCGGTGACCCGCCTGCGCCTCCTCGCCCTGCGGCAGACTGTCCGAGCGCCCTCCGCAGACGATTCAGGAGCTTGAGGCATGAGCGTGCAGCGGTATCCCCTGGCCGGGGTCACGGTGGTCAGTCTTGAGCAGGCCGTGGCAGCGCCCTACGCCACCCGGCAGCTCGCCGACCTCGGTGCCCGGGTGATCAAGGTGGAGCGGCCGGGCGGCGGTGACTTCGCCCGCCGGTACGACACGACCGTGCACGGCCACTCCAGCTACTTCGTCTGGCTCAACCGCTCCAAGGAGTCCCTCACGCTCGACCTGAAGGACCCCCGCGGCCACGAGGTTCTGCACGACCTCCTCGACGGCGCCGACGTCTTCGTGCAGAACCTCGCCCCGGGCGCCGCCGCCCGGCTCGGGCTGGACGCGGCCACCGTGACCGAGCGCCGCCCGAACCTGATCCCGTGCACGATCTCCGGCTACGGCACGACCGGCCCCTGGTCCGACCGCAAGGCCTACGACCTGCTGGTGCAGTGCCAGACCGGGCTGGTGTCGCTGACCGGAACCCCTGAGGGGGCTGCCCGGACCGGGATCTCCGTCGCCGACATCGCCGCCGGGATGTACGCCTACAGCGGCGTCCTCACCGCGCTCTACACCCGTGCCACCACCGGCGAGGCGCATCCCGTGGAGGTGTCCCTGTTCGAGGCGCTGGCGGAGTGGATGGGTCAGCCCGCCTACTACACCCGGTACGGCGGCGCCCAGCCCCCGCGTCTCGGCACCCAGCACGCCACCATCGCGCCGTACGGGACGTACACCGCCGCCGACGGCAAGGATGTGCTGTTCTCCATCCAGAACGAGTGGGAGTGGGCGGCTCTGTGCGCCGAGTTCCTCGGCCGTCCGGAGCTGGTCGGTGATCCGCGTTTCGCCACCGGCTCCGACCGCGTCGTCCACCGGGAGGAGCTCAACGCCGTCGTCGCCGAGCGTTTCGCCCGCTCCGGCTCCGACGAGATCCTGAAGGACCTGGAGCGCATCGGCATCGCCTGCGCCGGGGTCAACGACGTCACCGCGTTCCTGGAGCACCCCGTGCTGGCCGCCCGTGGCCGCTGGAGCGAGGTCGAGGTGCCGGGCGCCACGGTGGAGGCCCTCCTCCCGCCCGCCGACCTCGCGGGCCTGCCCGCCCGTATGGACCCCGTGCCGGCCGTGGGCGAGCACACCGAGGCCGTCCTCACGGAACTGGGCCGCACCGCCGACGAGGTGGCGGCCCTGCGCGCGGACGGCGTCGTCTGACGGCATCGTCCGGCGGCGAGCCGCCCCGGACGTCTAGTGCCGCGGCAGGCAACGTTCGCCCCGTCACGACGCCCGGCACGCTCCCCCACGCTCTCGACTCCGCTCGGGGGTACCCCCACTCGCCGCACCGGCCGAAACCCCGAGTACGTCC
>NZ_JBEXSH010000911.1:0-3545 GCF_040613555.1 Streptomyces sp. NPDC006265 | reverse complement strand
CTTCTTGGGGTCGATGTTCTCGCGGCTCTGGTCGACGTAGGAGATCTTGACGGTGTCGCCGACCTTGATGGCGCCGACCGCCGGGTCCGCCACGATCGGCGGCCGGCCCTACGCGGCACTGCACGAACCCCTGCGCCACGTCGGCGCCCTGCTCGACGCGCAGGCCGCGCACGGCTCCCGCACCGCCCGCGACCACCTCCGCGTCCTGGCGGCGAGCAACCGCATCCCGGAGCGGCGGGTCGACGAGGTCCTGGGGGAGACGGGCCTGGCGTCGGTGGCCCGGCGCCGCGTGCGGACGTACTCCCTGGGCATGCGCCAGCGGCTCGGCATCGCCGCCGCCCTGCTGGGCGACCCCGAGGTGGTCATGCTGGACGAGCCGTCCAACGGACTCGACCCCGAAGGCATCGTGTGGATCAGGCGGTTGCTGCGCCGGCTCGCGGGGGAGGGCCGCACGGTCCTGGTCTCCAGCCATCTGATGAACGAGACCGCGTCCTTCGCCGACCACCTCGTCGTCCTCGGCCGGGGCCGGCTCCTCGCCGACACCCCCATGCGGGACTTCATCCACGCGCGCGTGCAGCCCCGCGTCCGCATCCGCACCACCGACCCCGTTGCCCTCAAGACGGCCCTCGCCCGGCACGGCCACGACGTGGAGGAGCACGTGGACGGGCACTGCGCCGTGCACGACGCACGGGTGGACGACATCGGCCGCATCGCCTCGGCCGCGGGCGTGCCCGTCCTGGAACTGGCGGCCGAGGAAGCCACGTTGGAGCAGGCCTACTTCGACCCCACCGGGGCCGAGACCGAGTTCACCGCACAGCACCAGGAGGCCTGACCATGGAATGCACGCCCGTACTGCGCTCCGAGTGGCTGAAGATCCGCAGCCTGTGCTCGCTTCCGGGAACGCTGCTGGCGCTGTTCACGGCCACTGTCGCGTTCTCCGCGATCGCCGGTGTCTCCGATGCCTCGGGCCCGGGGTTCGATCCGCTGTTCGCGTCCCTGTCCGGCGTCCTCCCGGGCCAGATCGCGGCCATCTCGTTCGGGGCCATGGCCGTGTCGTCGGATTTCCACCAGGGCGCGCTCCGGGTCTCGCTGGCGGCGGTGCCGCAGCGCGGCCGGTGGTTCGCGGCCAAAGCGGCCGTCATCGCCGTACCGGCGCTCCTCGCGGGGCTGATGACGGCCCTCGCCGCCCTCCTCGTCGGGCGGGCGGGGCTCGGCCGGGCGGCCAACACACTCAGCACCGGTGAGCAGCTGCGCGGTGTAGTGGGCTGCGGTGTGTACCTCATGCTGATGGCCCTGTTCGCCGCGGGCGTCGCCGCCCTGCTCCGCAGCGGCGTGGCCACCCTGTCCCTGCTGGTGCCGTTCATCCTCGTCGTGTCGTTCGTGATCGGCGACGCCACGGGCACCGTCGCCGACTTCCTGCCCGACAAGGCCGGGCAGGAAGTCCTCAGGGAGACGTACGACGGCACGCTCGGGCCGTGGTCGGGGCTCGCGGTGACCGCGTTGTGGACGGTCGCCGCCCTGCTGGCGGGAGCCTGGAGCGTGCGCCGCAGGGACGCCTGAGGGCGACCCGGTTGATGCCCCGCCAAGTGTCAGTGGGGGCGGGTTTACTGGACCCATGAACATCGCACAGCACCTCGCCCTCATCGACGAGCTGTGCCACCGCCCCTTTCCGGCGGAGCACGGCCCGTCGGACGTCGGCGTCTCGGGGCCCGGTCACCACGTTGCGGTGTTAGACGCCGCGACCGACGACGACCCGGCGGCCAGGGCGGTGACGATCGACCAGTACGAGAAGGACCGCGACGCTCTCTACGAACTCCTCGCCTCCCGCTGGGGCGACACACCTCCGTACAACCTGCAGACCGTCCTGCTGCGCACCGAGCGGGAGGAGATACCCGGGCCGTGGGCGGAGTTGAGCGCGCGGGCGGGCGTCGCGCACCTGTGGGAGGTGGAGGGCACGGGCCGCTGGGTGGCCGTGGCGGTCGCGGACCGGGACCCCTCGCGGGAGGTCCAACTGCTGGCCCTGGTCACGCAGACGGACCCCCCGTAGGCGATCAGCCTCCGGCGGCTTCCCGCAGCCGTCCGTATTCCTCGGCCATCGTCTCGAGCGTCCAGTGCGCGTTCAGCCCGCTCGGATTCGGCAGCACCCACACAGGCGTGTCCCCGATCGTCCGCGGCTGCGGCCCCACCTGAGCCTTGCGGTCGTCGAAGGCCGCGCGGTAAGCGGTCACCCCCACCACGGCCAGCCAACGCGGCCGCAGCCGTTGCACCTTGGCCGCGAGCAGCCGCCCGCCCTCCCGGTACTCCTCGGCGCCCAGCTCGTCGGCCCGCGCGGAGGCCCGTGCCACGACGTTGGTGATGCCGAGCCCGTACGACAGCAATTCCTGCTGCTCGCACGGCTTCAGCAGCCGCGGAGTGAACCCGGACCGGTGCAGCACCGGCCAGAAGCGGTTGCCCGGGCGGGCGAAGTGATGACCCGTCGCGGCCGTCATCAGGCCCGGGTTGATCCCGCAGAACAGGACGTGCAGACCCTCCGCGACCACGTCGGGCACGAGGCGGTCGCGGGCGGCCTGAAGCTCCTCGGGTGTGAAACGCGGCACCGTCGGCTACCCGGCCGGCGCGTCAGAGAATGGCCCCGGGCGTGTAGCCCGCGGCCCGGGGGTGCTGCTTCACGATCTCCTCGACCCGGGCGACGACGGCGGCGACCTGGTCGCCCGCGGCACCGGTGAAGGACAGCTTGTCGGCCATCAGCGCGTCCAGCTGGTCCCGGTCCAGCGGGATGCGCGCGTCGGCGGCCAGCTTGTCGAGCAGCTCGTTGCGCTCGGCGCCCTGCTCGCGCATGGCGAGCGCGGAGGCGACGGCGTTCTCCTTGATCGCCTCGTGCGCCAGCTCCCGGCCGACACCCGCGCGCACGGCGCCCATGAGTACCTTGGTGGTGGCGAGGAACGGCAGGTAGCGGTCCAGCTCACGGGCGACGACCGCCGGGAACGCGCCGAACTCGTCGAGCACCGTAAGGAACGTCTCCAGCAGACCGTCCAGCGCGAAGAACGCGTCCGGCAGCGCGACCCGGCGCACCACCGAGCAGGACACGTCACCCTCGTTCCACTGGTCGCCCGCCAGCTCGCCGGTCATCGAGGCGTAGCCGCGCAGGATCACCATCAAGCCGTTGACGCGCTCGCAGGAGCGGGTGTTCATCTTGTGCGGCATGGCCGAGGAGCCGACCTGGCCGGGCTTGAAGCCCTCGGTGACCAGCTCGTGCCCGGCCATCAGCCGGATCGTCTTGGCCAGCGACGACGGGGCCGCCGCCAGCTGCACCAGCGCGGTGACGACCTCGTAGTCCAGCGAGCGCGGGTAGACCTGGCCGACCGAGGTGAACGCCTGCGAGAAGCCCAGGTGCGTGGCGATCCGCTGCTCCAGGTCCGCGAGCTTCGCGGTGTCCCCGCCCAGCAGGTCCAGCATGTCCTGCGCGGTGCCGACCGGGCCCTTGATGCCGCGCAGCGGGTAGCGGCCCAGCAGCTCCTCCACCCGGCCGAACGCGACGAGCAGTT
>NZ_JBEXSH010000910.1:0-3554 GCF_040613555.1 Streptomyces sp. NPDC006265 | reverse complement strand
GGCAGCGGGTTTTTCATGGCCGGCGGCTTCCCCAACTCGCCCCGACGATCCGTGCCGTGCCCCCTCGCCGGAGCCAAATCCGGTACGGAGTGCCGTCGTGGTCGCGATAGGCTCGGCGCACGACTTTTTCGATGTTCAGGCACGTTTTTCAGGGAGCGGGTGCACACAGTGTCCGGTGGAGAGGTTGCCGGGATCCTGGTGGCCGTCTTCTGGGCGATCCTGGTCTCCTTCCTCGCCGTCGCGCTGGCGAGGGCGGCCCAGACGCTCAAGGCGACCACCAAGCTCGTGGCGGACGTGACCGACCAGGCCGTCCCGCTGCTGGCCGACGCCTCCGCGGCGGTGCGCTCCGCGCAGACCCAGATCGACCGGGTCGACTCGATCGCCTCCGACGTCCAGGAGGTCACGTCGAACGCCTCGGCGCTGTCGACGACCGTCGCCTCCACCTTCGGCGGCCCCCTGGTCAAGGTCGCGGCCTTCGGCTACGGCGTGCGCCGGGCCCTCGGCGGCCGCAAGGAGGACGTGCCCGCCAAGGCGTCCAGGCGTACCGTGATCGTGGGCCGTACGGTCACCCGGCGCAGCGCCCGAGGGAAGAGGGACTGAGAGCCAGCGATGTTCCGCCGTACCTTCTGGTTCACCACGGGCGTCGCCGCCGGTGTGTGGGCCACCACCAAGGTCAATCGCAAGCTGAAGCAGCTGACCCCCGAGAGCCTCGCCAGAACCGCCGGGAACAAGGCGATCGAGGCCGGTCACCGCATGAAGGACCGTGCCGTGGGCTTCGCGCTCGACGTTCGGGACAACATGGCCGTGCGGGAGGCCGAACTGGGCGACGCCCTCGGGATCAACGAGAATCCCGAGCTTCCCGGACCCCGGCGTCACATCGCCATCGAGAACCGCAACAACCCGAAGTACGTCGAGGGTTCGGCGTACCAGACGTACCCGTACAACCGGAATGAGGACCACTGATGGAGTCGGCTGAGATTCGCCGCCGCTGGTTGAGCTTCTTCGAGGAGCGCGGTCACACCGTCGTCCCTTCGGCGTCGCTCATCGCGGACGACCCGACTCTGCTCCTCGTCCCGGCCGGCATGGTGCCCTTCAAGCCCTACTTCCTGGGTGAGGTCAAGCCGCCCTTCGCGCGCGCCACCAGCGTGCAGAAGTGCGTGCGCACGCCCGACATCGAAGAGGTCGGCAAGACCACCCGGCACGGCACGTTCTTCCAGATGTGCGGCAACTTCTCCTTCGGCGACTACTTCAAGGAAGGCGCCATCAAGCACGCCTGGGAGCTGCTCACCAGCCCCCAGGACAAGGGCGGTTACGGCCTGGAGCCGGAGAAGCTCTGGATCACCGTCTACAAGGACGACGACGAGGCCGAGCGCATCTGGCACGAGGTCGTCGGGGTGCCGAAGGAGCGCATCCAGCGCCTCGGCATGAAGGACAACTACTGGTCCATGGGCGTCCCCGGCCCCTGCGGCCCGTGCTCCGAGATCAACTACGACCGCGGCCCCGAGTTCGGCGCCGAGGGCGGCCCCGCCGTCAACGACGAGCGGTACGTGGAGATCTGGAACCTCGTCTTCATGCAGTACGAGCGGGGCGAGGGCATCGGCAAGGACAACTTCGAGATCCTCGGCGACCTGCCCAGCAAGAACATCGACACCGGTCTCGGCCTCGAACGCCTCGCCATGATTCTGCAGGGCGTGCAGAACATGTACGAGATCGACACCTCGATGGCCGTCATCAACAAGGCCACCGAGCTGACCGGCGTCCGCTACGGCGACGCCCACGACTCGGACGTCTCCCTGCGCGTGGTCACCGACCACATGCGCACCTCCGTGATGCTGATCGGCGACGGCGTCACCCCCGGCAACGAGGGCCGCGGCTACGTGCTGCGCCGCATCATGCGCCGCGCCATCCGCAACATGCGTCTGCTCGGCGCCACCGGTCCCGTCGTGAAGGACCTGATCGACACCGTGATCGAGATGATGGGTCAGCAGTACCCCGAGCTCATCACCGACCGCGAGCGCATCGAGAAGGTCGCCCTCGCCGAGGAGAACGCCTTCCTCAAGACGCTGAAGGCCGGCACCAACATCCTCGACACGGCCGTCACCGACACCAAGGCCGCCGGCGGCACCGTCCTGGCCGGTGACAAGGCCTTCCTGCTCCACGACACCTGGGGCTTCCCGATCGACCTCACCCTGGAGATGGCCGCCGAGCAGGGCCTCTCCGTGGACGAGGACGGCTTCCGCCGCCTGATGAAGGAGCAGCGGGAGCGCGCCAAGGCCGACGCCCAGGCCAAGAAGACCGGGCACGCCGGTGCCGGTGCCTACCGTGAGATCGCCGACCAGGCCGGTGCCACGGACTTCATCGGCTACACCGACACCGAGAGCGAGTCCACGATCGTCGGCATCCTCGTCGACGGCGCTTCCTCCCCGGCCGCCACCGAGGGCGACGAGGTCGAGATCGTCCTCGACCGCACCCCCTTCTACGCCGAGGGCGGCGGCCAGATCGGCGACACCGGCCGCATCAAGGTCGACACCGGTGCCGTCATCGAGATCCGCGACTGCCAGAAGCCGGTCCCGGGGGTCTACGTCCACAAGGGCGTCGTCCAGGTCGGCGAGGTCACCGTCGGCGCCAAGGCCCAGGCCTCGATCGACGACCGCCGCCGCAAGGCCATCGCCCGCGCCCACTCGGCCACGCACCTGACCCACCAGGCCCTGCGCGACGCCCTCGGCCCGACGGCCGCCCAGGCCGGTTCCGAGAACCAGCCCGGCCGCTTCCGCTTCGACTTCGGCTCCCCGTCCGCCGTCCCGACGGCCGTGATGACCGATGTCGAGCAGAAGATCAACGAGGTGCTCGCCCGTGACCTCGACGTCCGTGCCGACGTCATGGGTATCGACGAGGCCAAGAAGCAGGGCGCCATCGCCGAGTTCGGCGAGAAGTACGGCGAGCGCGTCCGCGTGGTCACCATCGGCGACTTCTCCAAGGAGCTGTGCGGTGGCACGCACGTGCACAACACCGCCCAGCTGGGCCTGGTGAAGCTGCTCGGCGAGTCCTCCATCGGCTCCGGTGTCCGCCGGATCGAGGCCCTCGTCGGCGTGGACGCCTACAACTTCCTCGCCCGGGAGCACACGGTCGTCGCCCAGCTCCAGGAGCTGATCAAGGGCCGCCCGGAGGAGCTCCCGGAGAAGGTCTCCGCCATGCTCGGCAAGCTGAAGGATGCCGACAAGGAGATCGAGAAGTTCCGCGCCGAGAAGGTCCTCCAGGCCGCCGCCGGTCTCGCCGAGTCGGCCAAGGACATCCGCGGCGTTGCTGTCGTGACCGGTCGGGTCCCGGACGGCACGACCGCCGACGACCTGCGCAAGCTAGTCCTCGACGTGCGCGGACGCATCCAGGGCGGCCGGGCCGCCGTCGTCGCCCTCTTCACGGTGGCGAACGGCAAGCCGCTCACGGTCATCGCCACCAACGAAGCCGCCCGCGAGCGGGGCCTGAAGGCCGGCGACCTGGTCCGCACGGCCGCCAAGACTCTCGGCGGCGGCGGTGGCGGCAAGCCGGACGTCGCC
>NZ_JBEXSH010000909.1:0-3555 GCF_040613555.1 Streptomyces sp. NPDC006265 | reverse complement strand
CCCACGGATCGCGGCATGAGGACGTCCGCGTAGGCGGAACCGGCCGAGGCCGCGGGGGCCGGGGGCTCCTCCACCTCGACCACGGCGGGACCTGCTCCAGGACGCCGTCCTGACCGCGCGGGCCGACGAGAACGCCACAGAGGCGGCGCTGCGCGCCGCGCAGCGGCGCGGCCGGCAGGCGGGCGAGGCCGCACGGAACGAGACCCGGCCGGGCCGGCTGGGCCCCGAGCGCGGGCTCACCGCATGCGAACGCCTGCTGGACCAGTACGGCTACGAGCCCGTCCGGGAGACCCCGACCCGGCTCCGGCTGCGCAACTGTCCCTTCCATCCGCTGGCCGCGAAGGCTCCGGACCTGGTGTGCGGCATGAACCAGGCGTTCCTCAGCGGTTACCTCGACGGCCTCGAGGTCAATGGCGTCCGGGCGGTGCTGGCGCCCGAGCCCGGGGAATGCTGCGTCCGGCTGGGCCCCGGCGACAGCGGGTCCGCCGACGAGACGCCGCAGGGGCGCTGACGACGAGACTTCGCAGGGGCGCTGGGGTCTTCGACGGATCGCGCGCCCAGCCACACGCGCGCGCACGGCCGCCTGCCCTGCCACACGCTCGCCCAAGGCCGGGCATCGGTATCGCCACCCGATCGTCCGGCGGCACGGCGGACGAGCCGTCCGAGGTCTTCTGCGGTTGCCGGACCCGTCGCGCCGGGTTACCACGTGATTACCGTTCGTCAGACGGAATCGCAGCGAACCCAGGGAGAAATCACATGGCAGTGGAGATCAAGCCTCTGGTGAAACCCTCCAGGCTCAGACGTCGCGCAGGTCTGCCGGGCGAGTGCCTGGCGGAGTTCCTCGGGACGTTCGTCCTCATCGCCTTCGGATGCGGCGTAGTGGCGATGGCGGTGGCGGCGCTGCCCGGCTCGGGCCGCACCGAGGGACCCACCATCTTCTTCCTCGGCGCCGGGGACTGGCTCCTGATCACCTGGGGCTGGGCCATGGCCGTGATGTTCGGCATCTACGTGGCCGGTGGTGTCAGCGGAGCGCACATCAACCCGGCGGTCACGCTGGCCTTCGCCGTCCGCCGTAAGTTCCCCTGGGTCAAGGTCGTGCCCTACTGGGCCTCCCAGGTGCTCGGCGCCCTGGCCGGGGCCGCCCTGGTCTACGCCGTATACCACGACGCCATCAACGCTTTCGACGACGCTTTCAAGGGGCCGAAGACCAACGGGAAGACCCTCGCCTCGTTCTCGATCTTCGCCACCTTCCCGGCGCCGTACTTCAACGGCGGCATCTGGGGCCCGCTGATCGACCAGATCGTCGGCACCGCCTTCCTGGTCATGCTGGTGGTGGCGATCATCGACCTGCGCAACACGGCCGTGAAGGCGAACCTCGGCCCGCTGGTGATCGGCTTCGTCGTGGCCGCCATCGGCATGTCCTACGGCGCGAACGCGGGATACGCCATCAATCCGGCCCGCGACTTCGGGCCGCGCCTGTTCACCTGGATGGCGGGATGGGACGGACTGGCGTTTCCGGGCAGCCTGGCCGGGGCCTTCAGCGGCTACTGGTGGATCCCGATCGTCGGGCCGCTCGTCGGCGGTGTGATCGGCGTGCTGGTGTACGACCTGTTCATCGGCGACGTGCTGCACGCCCGCGCACTGGAGGGCGAGGCGCCGGAACCCGGCCGGACGCGTCCCACCACCTCCGAGGAGGAGTGAGCGGTATCGGCCACGGGCGGGACGAGGGCCGATGTTAGATTCCTCTGGGCGTCCGCCCGTGAGCGGTGCGGATCGCCTGCCGTACAGGTGAACAGGCCCAGGGCAGGCCCTATCGGATGGTGGCGCGATCCATGACTGACCCGGAGCAGATCCCCGGCGAGGCCGACGCTCCCCTTCCCCGGATCCTGGGCAACACCGGGTCACTCGTCGCGGGCGGGCAGGAATCGTCCGGCGCCCTGTGGCGACTGGCCGAGCCCGGCCGGCAACTGGACGCCAACCTCGTCCGCATCCCGCCCCAGGGGGCCGTCGACGCCCACGCCGAACCCGACCTCGACGTCCTTCTGCTCGTCGTCGCCGGCGACGGCGTGGTCGGCTCGGCCGCCGGTCCGTGCCCGGTGGAGTCCGGCAGCCTGGTCTGGCTGCCGCACGGCAGCGTCCGCAGTCTGAGGGCGGGCGTGAGCGGCCTGTCGTATGTGACGGTTCACCGCCGCCGCCCCGGCATGCGGATTCAGAGCCGGCCCGGCGCGTGACACCCGTGCCGGGCAGGGGTCGCGCGGACGGGTGACCTGCCGCGGCATCGTCCGGAAGTCCAGGGTGTCCGCGCGCCGATGGGGTAAGGGTTGCCGACGGCCGGGGGGTTGGCCGGGTACGTCAGGGACGCCACGACGTAGACGGCGGGCGAGGCACCGCACGGCAGCGGTGCCATGGCCGGGGGCTTGAGAAGCCCGCCCTCTCGTACACCCCCAACGGCGTCTTCTACGCCTGGCAGTCCGCCGGCCTCGCCTCCGGCACCTGGACGGCCCTCGACCAGAGGACCTACACCCAGCCGGTCAACTCCAAGCACTGCGGCGTCGCGGCGATCACCACGGCCGAGTACGACAACCTGCTCGCACAGTGGGGCGCGCCGGCCTGGAACAGGCTCAAGTCCTACAACTACCCGTCCCGTTACGTCCGCCACTCCAACTACCTCGGCCGTATCGACGAGTACCCGATCGAACCGTACAAGGACTCCCTGTGGACCCTGGTCCCGGGGCTCGCCGACAGCTCCGGAGTCTCCTTCCGATCCCTCAACTACCCGACGAGCTAACTGCGGCACTACGACTACGAGCTACGCCTCGACGCCAACGACGGCACCTCGACCTTCGCCGCGGACGCGACCTTCCACCGCACGGCGGGCCTGGCGGACGCGAGCTGGTCCTCCTTCCGGTCGTACAACAACCCGACCCGCTACATCCGCCACGTCGACTACGCCCTGCGCATCGAGCCGGTCACCACGACGACCGAGCGGCAGGACGCGACCTTCCGCGTCGGCCACTGAGCCCGTCCGGGCCGGCGGGGCGGCGCCTCGAGGCGTCAGAGACAGGGAGAGCCGGCGAGGCGCTGCGCGAGGGTGGCCGCGAACTCCTCCGCCCGGGACAACCGGGTGCGCAGCTCCTCGACCCGCTGCTGCGCGGCCCGCTCGAAATCGCGCACCCGGTTCAGCAGGTCCTCGCGGTCGTCGGGCGGCAGGTCCTCGCCCGAGTCGAGGCGGTCGGTGGCCTCCAGGAGGGCGCGCATCTCATCGAGGGTGAAGTCGAGCGGCTTCATGCGGCGGATGACCATCAGCCGCGCGACGTCGGCTTCCGTGTCAGATCGGCGAGGTCGCCGCCCGGACCGAGCTGTCGCTGCGCACGATCCGGCACTACGAGGAGACCGGTCTCGTCGTCCCCTCTGCCCGCTCCCGGGGCGGCTTCCGCCTCTAGTAGGGCTTGGTCAGGTTGGTGCGCGGGTGGGTATGTCGCGGTTGCAGGTGGGGCAGGCGCCGGTCCAGGTTGCGAGGAGTGTCTGAAGCTCGCGGACGACTTGGTAGAGGCT
>NZ_JBEXSH010000908.1:0-3565 GCF_040613555.1 Streptomyces sp. NPDC006265 | reverse complement strand
ACATCTTCGCAAGCCCAGCCGTGGCAGAACGGGCAGTGCAGCACGTCCCGGCCGAACCGCTCGGCGACCCCGGCGACCTCGGGCAGCTCGTCCTTCAGCGGCCTCGGCGTCCGGCGTGGCCGCGACGCGCTCCAGGAAGAGGCCCGCCACGGACGGCGGACGGTTCTCGATCAGGGTCTGTGTGTCGCTCACGACATCCTCCGGGGGCCCGCGACGATGCGGCTGGCTCAGGTGCGGCTGGGTTCACTCACGAGCCCTTGTTTAACTCGTGAGTAACTATCGAGCAGGGATCAGAGTAAAGGGCGACCGTCCCCCGCGTAAGGGGCTGCGGCCTGTCACTTCGTACCGAGAGCTACCCCGCGTACGCGCAGGGGCCCGCCGCACTTTCGCGCGACGGACCCCTGTTCAACCCGGATTGCGGTGTAACCCACGGTAATCCGTGACTACTTCTTGCCCTTGCCCGACCCCGCGCTGTCATCACTGGACAGGACCGCGATGAAGGCCTCCTGCGGAACCTCTACGGAACCCACCATCTTCATCCGCTTCTTGCCCTCCTTCTGCTTCTCCAGCAGCTTCCGCTTACGGGAGATGTCACCGCCGTAGCACTTGGCGAGGACGTCCTTGCGGATGGCACGGATGGTCTCGCGGGCGATGACCCGGGAGCCGATGGCGGCCTGGATGGGCACCTCGAAGGCCTGCCGCGGGATGAGCTCGCGCAGCTTGGCGACGAGCCGCACACCGTAGGCGTACGCGGCATCCTTGTGCGTGATCGCCGAGAAGGCGTCGACCTTGTCGCCGTGCAGCAGGATGTCGACCTTGACCAGGCTGGAGGTCTGCTCGCCGGTGGGCTCGTAGTCGAGCGAGGCGTAGCCGCGGGTCTTGGACTTCAGCTGGTCGAAGAAGTCGAAGACGATCTCGGCGAGCGGCAGGGTGTAGCGGATCTCGACCCGGTCCTCGGAGAGGTAGTCCATGCCGAGCAGGGTGCCGCGCCGGGTCTGGCACAGCTCCATGATCGAGCCGATGAACTCGCTGGGCGCCAGGATGGTGGCCCGCACGACCGGCTCGTAGACCTCCGAGATCTTGCCCTCGGGGAACTCACTGGGGTTGGTGACGGTGTGCTCGGTGCCGTCCTCCATGAGGACGCGGTAGACCACGTTCGGCGCGGTGGCGATGAGGTCGAGGCCGAACTCGCGTTCCAGTCGCTCGCGGATCACGTCCAGGTGCAGCAGGCCGAGGAAGCCGACGCGGAAGCCGAAGCCGAGAGCGGCGGAGGTCTCCGGCTCGTAGACCAGCGCGGCGTCGTTGAGCTGGAGCTTGTCCAGGGCCTCGCGCAGCTCCGGGTAGTCCGAGCCGTCCAGCGGGTAGAGGCCGGAGAACACCATCGGTTTGGGGTCCTTGTAGCCGCCGAGCGCCTGCTCGGCACCCTTGTGCTGGCTGGTGACGGTGTCACCGACCTTGGACTGGCGGACGTCCTTCACACCGGTGATGAGGTAGCCCACCTCGCCCACGCCGAGGCCGTCGGCCGACAGCATCTCCGGCGAGTTGGTGCCGATCTCCAGCAGCTCGTGCGTGGCGTTGGTGGACATCATCCGGATGCGCTCACGCTTGTTGAGCTGGCCGTCGATGACTCGGACGTACGTCACGACACCGCGGTAGGAGTCGTAGACCGAGTCGAAGATCATCGCGCGGGCGGGCGCGTCCGCGACACCGACCGGCGGGGGGATCTCGGCGACGACCTTGTCGAGCAGCGCCTCGACGCCCAGGCCGGTCTTGGCGGACACCTTGAGCACGTCGTCGGGGTCGCACCCGACCAGATTGGCGAGCTCCTCGGAGAACTTCTCGGGCTGCGCGGCCGGCAGGTCGATCTTGTTGAGCACAGGGATGATCTTGAGGTCGTTCTCCATCGCCAGGTAGAGGTTGGCGAGGGTCTGCGCCTCGATGCCCTGGGCGGCGTCGACCAGGAGGATGGTCCCCTCGCACGCGGCGAGCGACCGTGAGACCTCATAGGTGAAGTCGACGTGCCCCGGCGTGTCGATCATGTTCAGGATGTGCGTGTCGTTCTTGTCGTGGGTGGGGGCCCACGGCAGACGCACCGCCTGTGACTTGATCGTGATGCCACGCTCGCGCTCGATGTCCATACGGTCGAGGTACTGGGCGCGCATCTGCCGCTGCTCGACCACTCCGGTCAGCTGGAGCATCCGGTCGGCGAGCGTGGACTTGCCGTGGTCGATGTGCGCGATGATGCAGAAGTTGCGGATCAGAGCCGGGTCGGTACGGCTCGGCTCGGGCACGTGGCTGGGGATCGCGGGCACGCAGGGTCCTGATTCTTGAGGCGTCCGCAGTGTCTGCGGTCTCGGGTCGGATCGATACGTAGCCTCCATGGTCCCACGGGTGGGGACCATGGACGGGTTTGGGCCGCGGAAGGGGCCGCTGGTAGCCTGGGTGGCTGTGCCTCATGCCCTCTCGCATCGAGGCACGACCTCAAGAAATCACCCGGTGCGGGAATCGTGCGGTGTCCGTGCGGCCTCGTGCCAGAACCTGAGAAGGCTCATTCGTGGCGAACATCAAGTCCCAGATCAAGCGGATCAAGACCAACGAGAAGGCGCGGCTGCGCAACAAGGCCGTCAAGTCCTCCCTCAAGACCGCGATCCGCAAGGCCCGTGAGGCTGCTGCCGCGGGTGACGTCGAGAAGGCCACCGAGTACCAGCGCCTCGCCGCGCGTCACCTCGACAAGGCCGTCTCCAAGGGCGTCATCCACAAGAACCAGGCTGCCAACAAGAAGTCTGCGCTGGCTCAGAAGGTCGACGCGCTCAAGGGCTGACATCTGATGTGACGCCGGAGGGAATCGAGCGGGCCCTCTCTCATCCGCTCCCGTCCGGCACCCCCGGATCCGCGCGCGGCCTGCGTTCGCCACGCGGGCGCGGATCCCGCAGCTTGAACCGAAGGCCTCGCTTTCCGCCCTTCCCCAGGGCGGCCGGCGGGGCCTTCGGCCTGTTCAGGACCAGAACTCGTTGTTCTTCTCGATGTCCTCGACGCATTCGTCGAGGTCGGTGACCTTGTCGCCGACGATCCGGAAGAGCCGGCGGGCTGCTCTACCGCTGCGGCGGCGCGGAGTTCGTACTGTTCCGGTCCACGGGAGCCTCCCCCGGTGGCTTCACGCAGATGGCGCTGGAGGTCGAGGACATCGAGGCGGCGGTCGCCGAGCTGAAGCGGCGCGGCGTGGTCTTCGAGGAGGTGGACGCCCCCGGCGTCCGCACCCGGGGCGGGATCGCCGAGATCGAGGGCAACTACCCGAGCAAGGGCGCCCGGGGCGAACGCGGCGCCTGGTTCCATGACAGTGAGGGCAACTGCTGGGGATGGGCGAGCCGGTGTTCTGAGGCGGGGGCGGTCCCGGGAGCGAGCCGTGCCGGGCCGGCCCATGGAGGAAGGCCGCCGGGCCTGAGTCCGATCGGCCCGGGTCGGCCCCGATAGTGCCGCGGCAGGCAACGTTTGCCCGTTGAGGAGCGGCGTTTGGTGCGTGCTCTCGGCGTGCCGGCCGGAAGCCCTCGTACTGGACGTACTCGGG
>NZ_JBEXSH010000907.1:0-3566 GCF_040613555.1 Streptomyces sp. NPDC006265 | reverse complement strand
ACCTACGAAAAGCGTTACGCCGACGGCGAGTCGTAGGTCGAACTCGCGGTGCCGGTGGCGACGGCCGCACCCGACGCCCCCGCACAGGCCACCGCCTTCCGCGCGGCCTGCGAGGAACTGACCTCGGCCCTTGGCCGGCCGTCCGTCATGGGTTCGCACGGCGACATGGGCCCCTTCTACGACAGCGGGCCGCTGTGGGGCGCCCCCTTCCTGCGCTGGCGCGGCAGCCCGGACACCATGGAGCTGCGCGCCGGGAAGGCGGGAGCGGAGCCGGTACGGCAGCCCACCGACCCGGCCGAGAACTGGTTCTGGCGTCAGGGCCACGGCGAAGAGCACGCTCTCAGCGGCTTCTTCGGCAGCAACCGCGACCCGGCCAACGACGGCCTCGGCTTCCCCGGCGGCTGGACCGCCCGCAGCTGGGAGACCGTCACCCGGTCGCTGGGCGACTTCCTGGGAGCCCTGCCCGCCGGGGCCGACGCCCTCGGCGTCGGCCTCGGAACGCCCTTCTATGGGCGGACCGGTGGTGGCGCGCCCCTCCTCTTCGACGTGGCGTGCGGCGACCGGCTGTCCATCGGCTGCTTCGCCCCGGAAGGCATCGACGCGGCCTCGTTCGGCTGGGGCACCGTCGCCGAACACCCGGCCACGGCCTCGGTCTGGCGCGACGACGATCCGGTGTGGCGCGTGGACGCGGGAGGCCCCGGCGAACCCAAGGGCCGGGCCCTCGCGGAGATGCTCGTGGCGACGGCCGGGGCGGCGGGCATGAGCGAGCCGGCCGGTCTGATCGTCGGCGGCGAGGCCGAGTGCGTGGACGGCTACCACGTCAGGTGCTACGGGCTGGGACTTCCGACCGGCTGGCGCTCCCGCGTCTCCGTGGCGAACTTTCATGGCCCGCGCAGCCGGTGCTGCGCGGACCATTGACGCGCAAGTGGTTCGATTCTACGGTCCGTTCGAACTTGCGAGCACTGTTCGAAATATCGACCAGTTGTACACCCCCACCGCAAGGAGGACCCCGCATGAGCCGCACCCCCGTGCGCAGGCGCACCGCCCTGCTCGCCCTCCCCGCCGCCTTCCTGCTCGCCCTCGTCCCGAGCACGGCGTCCGCGTACCCCAACCCCGGCCGGGTCACCGGTGACGTCGTCACCCACGACCCCTCGATGATCCGCACCTCGTCCGGGCAGTACCTGCTGTACGCCACCGGCGGCGGCATCGCCAACAAGACGTCCACCGACCGCACCGCCTTCCGCAACGGCGGCGACGCCTTCACGAGCAGGCCGAGCTGGTGGAAGCTCTACTCGTCCGTCCCGGAGGCCTGGGCGCCGGACATCTCGTACCACGGGGGCAAGTACCTGATGTACTACTCCGTCTCGAAGTTCGGCTCCAACACTTCCGCCATCGGCCTCGCCACCTCCAGCACCGGCCGGCCGGGCAGCTGGACCGACCAGGGCACGGTCTACACCTCAAGCTCGTCCAGCGACTTCAACGCCATCGACCCGAACCTCTTCGTGAACGACGACGGCAAGTGGTGGCTGTCGTTCGGCAGCTGGTGGACCGGGATCAAGATGATCCAGATCAACCCGTCCACCGGGAAGCGGCTCTCCTCCAACACCACCCGGTATTCGCTCGCCTCCCGCCCCACCGGGACCAAGGCCGTCGAGGCGCCCTTCATCGTCAAGCGGGGCGGCTACTACTACCTCTTCGCCTCGTACGACACCTGCTGCGCCGGAACCAGCTCGACGTACAAGGTGAAGGTCGGGCGCGCCGCCGGCGTGACCGGGCCGTACCGCGACAAGAACGGCGTCGACCTGATGAAGAACGGTGGCACGCCCGTCCTGGAGTCGCACGGCAGCGTCATCGGCCCCGGCGGTCAGTCGATCATGAATGACGCCGACGGTGACCTGATCGTCTACCACTACTACGACGGCAACGACAACGGCACACCCAAGCTCGGCATCAACCTCCTGAACTGGAGCAGCGGATGGCCCGTCGCCTACTGACCCTGCTGGCGGCTCTCCTGCTTGCGCTGAGCCTCGGCCAGTCCTCCGCGAGCGCCGCCTCCTTCGCCAACCCGGTCAAGTCCGTCAAGGGCGCGGACCCCTGGATCTCGTACCACGACGGCAACTACTACCTGGTGACGACCAGTTGGACCGACGTCATCACCATCCGCAAGTCCGCCACCCTCGCCGGGCTCTCCACCGCGCCCAGCGTCCAGGTGTGGAAGGGCGACGCCGCCTCCCGCTGCTGCAACATCTGGGCGCCGGAGCTGCACTTCGTCAACGGCCGCTGGTACCTGTACTACGTCGCCGGGCAGAACGTGTCCGACTACAACCCGACGCAGCGCAGCCATGTGCTGGAGAGCGCGGGCTCCGACCCCATGGGGCCGTACACCTACAAGGGGCAGCTCAACGGCGCGTGGATGCTCGACCCGAGCGTGCTGAACGTGGGCGGCCGGATGTACATGCTCGGCAGCGCCATCACCGGCGGCACGCAGAACCTCGTCATCGCCCCGATGTCCAACCCGTACACCGTCAGCGGCTCCTACTCGACGATCTCGACACCGACGTACGCCTGGGAGCGGCAGGGCGGCACGGTCAACGAGGGTGCGGAGATCCTGCAGCGGGGCGGCCGGACCTTCCTGATCTACTCGGCGAGCGGCTGCTGGACGCCCGACTACAAGCTCGGGCAACTGGAGCTGACCGGCTCCAACCCGCTGTCGGCCTCCTCCTGGACCAAGAAGTCCACGCCCGTCTTCCAGCGCAGTGACGCGAACGGGGTGTACGGCCCCGGCCACAACGGCTTCTTCACCTCGCCCGACGGCCGCGAGAACTGGATCGTCTACCACGCCAACGACTCGGCTTCCGAGGGCTGCGACAACGGCCGTACGACCCGGGCGCAGAAGTTCACCTGGAACTCCGACGGCACGCCGAACCTCGGCACGCCCGTCCGGCTCGGGGCGGCGCAGACCGGGCCGTCGGGGGAGCCGGCCACCACCTCGACCACCTACACCGTCACCAACCGCAACAGCGGCAAGTGCCTTGAGGCGGCCGGGAGTTCCTCGGTCGACGGAGCCAACGTCCAGCAGTACGGGTGCAACGGAGGGGCCAACCAGCGCTGGCGCCTGGAGGACCTCGGTGACGACACCCACCGCTTGGTGAACGCCGCCACCGGCAAGGTTCTCGACACCGCCGACTGCTCGACGGCCGACGGCGCCGACCTGCGCCAGTGGTCCTGGCTGAACAACACGTGCCAGCGCTTCCAGTTCGTGGCCACGGACGGTGGTCATGTCCGTATCACCAACAAGGCCACGGGGAAGGTGGCGGACGTCGCCGGTTGCTCAACGGCGGACGGTGCCGACGTACGCCAGTGGTCCTGGCTCAACAACACCTGCCAGCAGTGGAAACTGACAGCGGTGTAGCTCCGCGGGGGCGTGGGGAACTGCGCGACCAGCCACCCCCAACCCGCACCTGCCGAACTACCCCGCCTGCCCCATCCCCGCCGCGTTGGGCCAGCTCTGCGCCGCGGGCCACCCCGTGGCCGGCGCCGGCGTCAGCCCGTTCGTCCCCCGCACC
>NZ_JBEXSH010000906.1:0-3567 GCF_040613555.1 Streptomyces sp. NPDC006265 | reverse complement strand
GGAGTTGGAGGGCGGCGTCGACGCATGCCTCGGTTGCGTACTGGGCTTGGGCGTGGTTGCGGGCGGCGAAGTCTGCGAAGCGGCTTGTGTCTGGGCCCCGGGCGGGGGCTCCGAGGAGGGGGACGCGGACGATGCGGGTGGCGAGGGCGTCCAATAGCGGGTCGGGGAAGACGGTGCGCGGGCCGTGGGGGGCGGCGGAGTACTCCTGGAAGTCAGTGGTCAGCAGGATGACGGGTGCTCCGAGGGCGGCGGCGTAGCCGATCTCCATGCACACGCCGTCGTCCGGGCTGGGTCCGTGAACGATGGCGAGGAAGGCACGGATACTGCGGAGCCGCTCTCGGTCGAGTTCGAAGATCCGCCTCCCTTTGACGTCGGCGACGAGGTCTTCCTCGTCTGTGTCGCAGAAGGGAAGGAAGACCTGGTCTTCGCCGATCTTGAGGGCAAGGTGGTGGGCCAGCTGAGCGGCGAGGGCGCGGTCGTGGGCGGCGAAGAGACGGTGGGCGACGTAGTACATCGGGCTGCCTCCTGCTGCTGGTCAGGATGGGGCGCGGGGTGGGGCGGGGAAGGTCAGTGGCACGTGGGCGGTGTGCTGGCTGGCGGCCTGTACGGCGCGGTCGAGGGCTGCGGCCGGTGGGAGATGCCGTGCGCGGTGGGCGAGGTAGGTGCCGGCCAGAGTGTCGCCGGCGCCGGTGATCTGCCGGACGGTGGGCACGGCTGGCGGGGTGATGGGTCGCTGTGCACAGCCGGGCAGGACAACGCGTGCCGGGCGAGGGCCGTCGGTAACGACGGTCTCCGGGCAGGGGCACGGGCCGGCGTGGTGGGTGAGGAGGGCGTGTTCCTCGGCGTTGACGAAGATCGTGGCCGCGTGCCGGAGCCAGGGGGCGGCGGCGCGGATGAGCTGGGGGGCGCTGGGGAGGTGGAAGTCCAGGCTGAAGGGGCAGCCGCGCTCGGTCAGTGCTGCGAGAACGGCGGGGACATCAAGGGGGTGGCGGCAGCTGATGTGGAAGGCCGCCTCGGGATGGCGGTCGATCACCTGCAGCGCATGGGCGGTGAGGTGCCCGGCGGCACCGTAGGCGGTGTCGACGGCCGTGACGGTTCCCGCGTCGTCGTAGCGGATGGTGAACGCGGCCGACGGCTCGGGAGCGGGGTGGAGAAGGCTCCAGTCCAGCGCAGGTAGGCGTGGGTCGTCGGGCAGGCTGGCCAGGTCGTCTCCGACGACGGAGGCTGGCGCGACCGGGAGGCCGGCGCGGGCCGCCGCCACGGCCAGGTGGAGGGCGGCGCCACCGAGCTGGTGCACGGGCAGGTGACCGGGGCGGTGGATGTTGTCAAGGGAGATGTTGCCGATCACGATGGTGCGCTGCATCGTGGCGCTCCCTCTCGGTCAGGTCCGGGTGTGCGCACAGTCGGTCAGGGTGGTGCAGGTCGGGCGGCGCGTGCACAGGCGGGCAGGTGGCCGGTTGAGGTAGAGGCGCTTGAAGTAGATCAGCGTCAGATGGGTCCACCATGTCGGGGCCGCCTCGGCCGGGATGGTGACGTTCTGGTCGGCGGTGAGCTCGCGCAGGGCATCGGTGTGGCGGGCGACGGCGTGTTCGAGCAGCAGGCGTAGGTGCTCGTGGGCGGCCGGGCCGGAGGGGAGAGTGAAGCCGAGGGCGGGGGCGAGTTTGGTGACCATGCCGGAATCGACGGGGATGATGCCGCAGTGGTAGCCGCGGGCGTAGAGGGCGGCGCACTGGGCGACTTTGTAGGACGCCCCGCGCACGTCGCGGGCGAAGGCTGCGATGAAGGTTTTGGAGTCCCATGCGGCCGGGTCGGTGCCGTCCTTGTCCCAGCGGGCGAGGGTGTCGGCCAGCGAGTACAGGTAGGTCAGGCGTGCCTCTGTCAGGCCGAGCGGGGCGACCAGGTCGCGCGCCTGGTCGTCGGCGAGGTCGGTGAGGGCGTCGAAGCCGAGCCTGTCGGCGCGGGCAAGGGCGGCCGCGTAGGTATCGACCATGCGGTAGTTGATCCGGGTGGACCAGCCGGCCGCGAGCATCCGCATGCGCGGGTCGGTGATGGTGGGGGGCCACCAGCGGTTGTGGTCGTGGTTGGCCTCCACCTCGGCGCGTACATCGGCGAGCGCTGCGGCACGGGTGACGAATGTCAGGACGCGGTCGTCGGTGCGTCTGCTGGCTTTGGTAACGGTCACGGCGCTGCTCCTGGGGCGTACGGGAGGCTGTGGGCGGCGAGGGCGAGGTTAGAGGAGATCACGGGGATGCGCAGCCGCTCCTGCAGGGCGGCTGCGGCGGTAAGGGTGCGCCAGCCGGTGCAGGACAGTACGAGCGCGTCGGCCGTGGCGAGGGCGGTCTGCGGCAGGCCGTCACACAGACCGACGATCTGCTGGGGCCTGATGTCGGGGTAGCCGTCGTCCAGGCCGAGACTGGCATGGGCGAGGACCTGGATGCCGTGTGCAGCCAGGGCATCGGCTTCGGCGCGGGTTACCACCTGTGGGTAGGGAGTGGCCAGCACGACGCGGGGGAGGCGGCGCCGGTGCAAGGCTGTGGTGAGGGCGTCGAAGGCGGTGATCACGTCGGGCGGCAGCTCTGGTCCGCCAGTGAATCCGGCAGAGGTGCACGCCAGCAGAGTCACGTCCAGCGGCAGATGGCGCATGGAGTCGACGGCCCCGGTGGCGGCGGCACGCAGCCCGTGCCAGAAGGACTCGTCGACGGCGGTCGTGCGGGAGGCCGGCACGAGCCGAGCGTAGTGGAAGACCACGCCCGGCTCGCCGATTTGCGGCAACTCCTCTTCGACCGCCACGTTGGCCCACGGCAGCAACACGCCGACATGCCGGCGCACCGCCTCACCTGTCATGGCGGGGTCAGCGGGCACGGTGTGTGCCGTAGATGACGCGCGGAGCGTGGCCGGTGACGGTGATGTCCGCAGGCGTTCCCACCGGGACGACGGCGCCGGGCTCGATGATCTGGATCGCGTAGGAGCCCAGTCGGCGGAACCAGGTGCCGTGCTCGTCGACGAAGTACGCGTGTACGCCCGGGACCTCCAGCCCTGCCGGGTAGACGCGTTCCTTCATCGGCCGGTCCCAGATCTGGTCGATGTCGGCCTTCCACGTGGCGAAGTGCTCTGCGGACGGCAGGCCCTCAAGGCTGGCTTCTTCGTCGGCGAGCGGCGTGCCGGGGAATGCGCGGGCCAGTCGTACGTTGGTGCGGTGGCACATCAGCCCGGCGTCGTAGATCCGCTGCAGAGCCTTGAGGTTGGCCAGGTGCGTGGCGTGGGTTTCGCCGGGCAGTCCGTAGATGAGGTTGAGGCCGGGCAGCAGTTTCGGCAGCCCGCCCGCTCCGCGCTCGGCGCCGGCCTCGTTCACGTGCTCGACGGCGCGCAGCAGGATGTCCTCGGTACACGTCAGCGTGTTGCGTTCGATCACGGCGGGGTCGAACGACTCGATGCCCATCGGGGCGCAGTTGCCCTCGGTGCACAGCTTGGCGACCGCCGCCGCGATGCGCCGGCCGACTGGCGCGGCCACCGCCAGCGGGTCGGCGTTGTCGATGTGCAGCATCTCCAGCTCCGGGCAGCCGGCGA